>CAZSIO010000134.1:0-3552 GCA_964606865.1 uncultured Sideroxydans sp. | reverse complement strand
CTGATAACGGATGACATCAGATCACGTCCGCAAAGGTTTTTTCCGTTTTACGGAAGTAGATTATCCCGCTGACCAGTATCACTAATACCAAGGCGAGGGAGAGCAAAAACCCGGGCCAATAGAGTTGCGTATCGCCGCCCAGGATGGCCCAGCGGAATCCGTCGATCACACCGACCATCGGGTTGATGGAATAAAGCAGCCGCCATTGCTCGGGGACAATGTTGCTGCTGAAGCCGACCGGCGAGACGTAAAGTCCGAACTGCACCACGAAGGGAATGATGTAGCGGAAATCGCGGTATTTGACGTTGAGCGCGGCGATCCACAGCCCGGCGCCCATGGCTGCGGCAAAGGCGATGAAGATGAACAGCGGCAGGGTCAAAATCCGCCAGTCCGGTGCAAACCCGTACCAAAGCATCAGGCCGACCAGGATGATTCCCGATATCAGAAAATCCACGAAGCTGACGATCACGGCACTGGTGGGCACTACCAGACGCGGGAAATAAACTTTGGAGATCATGTTGGCATTGCTGATCAGGCTGTTGCCCGCTTCGGTAAAGGCATTGGAAAAGAATTGCCAGGGCAGCAGCGCCGCGAAGACCAGGATCGGGTAGGGCACGCCGTCGGAAGGCAGCTTGGCCAGCTTGCCGAACACGAATACGAACACGATCATGGTTAACAACGGCCGGATCAGCGCCCAGGCCAAGCCGATGACGGTTTGCTTGTAGCGCACCAAAATATCCCGCCAGGCCAGGAAATAGAACAGCTCGCGGTAGCGCCACAGGTCTTGCCAGTAATGGCGTTCAGTCCTGCCCGCCTCGATGGTTAATACGGTTTGGTTGTTCATCGGTCAGGTGGCTCCTGGCTACAGCCTGCGTGATACCGCTTCGGCAAAACCGGCAAAATCCGCCAAGTTGTTCCGGATGATGCTGTGCACGATGTGCCAATTGATTTGTTCGTAGCTGTGCACTGCGATATTGCGAAATCCCACCGCCTTTTTCAGATTTTTGGCCAGTTCGGTCGAGACTACCCCTTGTTGCGCAAGCAGATCGAATGTGGTGCCCATGGTGTCCGGCGGCTGGATTTCCATTGCGGCAATCAGGTGGGCGCCAATGTCCACGCTGATTTGGACTGCGCGCGTCAGATTGAGCGCGACAATGTCCTGGCTGTCCGCATCATTCGCGAGCGTATCCACATCCAGCGGACATTTGTCGCGAATGCGCCTGATGCAGCGACGCAGCGATTCGAGTTTCTGCTCGACTATTTCCCGATCCATGCGTTCCGCCTTTCTGCCAGCAGTCTTCTGCGATACGGCATGAAATCCGCTTCCTCGAACAGGTGCCGGCTGATCAGATTACCGAACAAGGTATCGCTGCCGATTATTCGTTTGCCGTGCCTGACGATTTGTCCGAGCAGCGGCTCGGTGACGGCGTGCAAATCGATCAGGTCGATGGGGCGTCCCGTGCGCTCGGCCAATGCGCCGATCAGCGCAATTTTCTCCGGTTCACTCAAGGCAGAGCCTGCTGCCACGGCCAGATCAAGATCGCTGTCCGACCGCAAATGACCCGTTGCAGCCGAGCCGAACACTATGGCAAGCTGGATTTGCGGGAATTCGCGCAGGAACTCCCTGATAACTTGCGCGGTTTCAAGCGCCAGTTCATTGATGGGAATATGGGAGCTTGCGTTGTTTTCCATGTTCATCTCGCTTCTTCCGGCAAGCCCTTTTCTGCCGCCTCGTGGCGCAACGCCTCGATCTCGGCGCGCAGCCGCTCATACTCCTGCATCTTGCGTTTCAGGAACTGCACCGTCATCCGCGCTTTCGATTCGATGCCTTGCGGCGTGAGCAGATAGGCGTAGGCCATCTTGTTCTGGCTGTTGCGGAAGTTGTTGATCTTGAGGCTGCCTTTTTCGATCAGTTTGTTGAGGCAGTAGTTGACCTTGCCGAGGCTGACACCAAGCTGCTTTGCCAGCTCGCGCTGGGATAGACCCGGGTTTTCTTCCAGGGTCTTGAGCAGGGTGTAGTGGGTCGTTTCGTCGAGCATTTATAGTGTGTTCAGTTGGTGAACGGTGCGCATTACAACAGGCTGGGCCGAACTGTGTCAAGGCATGCTGTTTTGTCGGACTGAAGTCCGACCCACAAAACCCCCTCTGCTCCCTGTGGCTCGGACTTCAGTCCGACATGACGGGTTTCAGCCAAGGGTGCAAGGGTGCAGCTATCGCGCAACGAGTTGCTCCTACAATTAGCGCAGGTCGTACCAGACGCCGCGTCCACTTCCGTGCTGGCTCAAGTGACCGAGTTCGGTCAGGGATCGGAAATGCTGCTTGAGCGTATTGCGGCTCGAGCCTGTCAGCTTGATGGCATCGCCAATCGTGACGCGGCCATGCTCACGGGCAAACTCGACAATCTGCAGCGAGAGTTCCGGCAAGGTGGCCAGTACCAGTTTCTCGCGCTCCGCCTTTTTTCCCAGCCGACCGACCTGCTCATTCAGCGAGCGGAGGAAAAATCTCAGCCACGGCTGCCAATCGGGGGCGTCGGTTCGTATTGTTCCCTGGGTTTGTCGCAATGCCAGGTAGTAGGCTTCCTTGTTCTGCTCGATAACTCCCTCCAAAGAACTGTAGGGCACATAGGCGTAGCCTGCCTGCAATAGCAGCAGGGTTGTGAGGACGCGCGAGAGGCGGCCGTTGCCGTCCTGAAACGGGTGAATTTCCAGAAACACGACTACCCACACTGCGATGATTAGCAACGGATGCAGATGTTTGGCATCACGTTCTTCTTGCACCCATTTCACCAGTTCGGTCATCAGGCGTGGCGTGTCAAACGGTGTGGCCGTCTGAAATACAATCCCGATCTGTGTGCCGTTTTCATCAGAGGCGGCGACGCTATTGGATGTGGTTTTATAGTTGCCGCGATGCCAGGCATCTTTTTCGCTGTGCACCAGCAAATTTTGGTGCAGCTGTTTGATGTGGTTTTCGGTGAAGGTGATTTCCTGCCACGATGAAAATACCATTTCCATTGCTTCAGCGTAACCAGCAACCTCCTGCTCGTCGCGGCTGGAGAAATCCTTGATCTGCAGGTTGGATAGTAAACGCTCGACCTCACGATCGGATAGTTTGCTCCCCTCAATCCGGGTGGATGAGCCGATGCTTTCGATGGTGGCAACGCGGCGCAGCGCCGACAGACGATCAGGTGCGAGCGTCCCCAAGGCGCGCCACGCGCCCTTGAATTCATCGATTCCGGCGATCAGCGACAGAATGTCCGGGGTGATTTGGATAGAGTTGGTTTGAATCATGCGACCAATAATACACCCAATTACACCCAATTAAACGTGGCTCCATCCCGCGCCGCTTCTTGTGGGTCGGGTTTCACCGGGGGTGCGAGAACCTCTTCGAGGCAACCCGACGGGGTTGGCTTTTTGAGTGATTCATAACTTGTTCAGCATGTCCTGATACGACAGTGCGATGCCGTCTTTCAGTTGCATCGTGCGTTGCCAGCCCAGCTTGTTGATGCGGGTCACATCCATCACTTTGCGCATCGTGCCGTCCGGTTTGGAGGGG
>CAZSIO010000133.1:0-3609 GCA_964606865.1 uncultured Sideroxydans sp. | reverse complement strand
CGCCCACACCGGCCAAGGTCAGCGACGACGAAATCAAGGCAATGGTCGCCCACATCCTCGCCAGCAAGTAATCGCCGCCCACAATAAAAAAGGCCGGGAACTGACCCGGCCTTTTTTATTGCCCGCAACAATCACGGTTTGCGTTGCATTCCCGCACCGTGCTGCCCGTGCATATTTTTCATATTGGCGACCACTTCGTCCTGGCTGATCTTGCCATCCTTGTTCGCGTCGATTTCGTCAAAATGGGCGAACAGCATCGGCATACCGATCTCCGCTTCATCCTTGCTCAAGGCACCATCGTGATTGATATCGGTCTCGTCGAAACGGCTGTCGAACCTGCCCAGGCCGCGCTTTGTGCTGCAACCCTGCGGGGAACCCATCTCATCCTGGCTGATCTTGCCGTCGTGGTTCGTGTCCAGTTCCCGGAAACGCTGCTCGTGGAAGGCTGTGAATTCTTTCTTGTCGAGCATGCCATCGCCATTCTTGTCCATCTCGCTCATGCCCATGCCGCCGTGCGGACCGCGGTGATCGGCAGGGCAGGCTGAAACCAGCGTGGTGGCGCAAAGCAGGCCACCGGTCACGATCAATAGGGGAAGTGTTTTCATTTGTCTTTAACTCCTGTGTGGATTGGGGGTGATGGCCGTGCAGTGTACCGGCCCAGCAATGACATGGGAACCGGCACAAAGTTCAGATACAGGACGGCGGGTTATAATCCGCCGCATTCTGTTCTGTACGCTCCCATGAATATCTTTTACGAAGAAGACGGCGGCTTCAAGGTCGGCAATATCCTCGCCGACAACACCACTTCCCTGCAGGTCGAGAATACCCACGGCAAACGCAGCAAGATCAAAGCCGCCAATGTGATGTTGCGCTTTGAGCAGCCGGGACTGGCGGAATTTCTGGCAGCAGCCGAGCAGGTCGCCGCCGCCATTGATGTTGAATTCCTGTGGGAAGCGTCGCCGCAAGACGAGTTCGAGTTCGGCGCATTGGCGCAGGAGTACTTTGGCCACGCGCCGACTCCGGTCGAGGCTGCCGGTGCGCTGATTCGCCTGCACTCATCGCCGATGCATTTTTACAAGAAGGGCAAGGGACGCTACAAGGCTGCACCGCCCGATGCGCTGAAATCAGCGCTCGCCAGCGCCGAGAAAAAGCGCCTGCAGGCTGAACTGCAGGCACGCTTTACCGGCGAACTGATGCGCTTCAACCTGCCCGCCGAATTCGGCGACAAGCTGGCGATGCTGTTGTACAAACCGGACCGCAACACACTCGAAGTCAAGGCGCTGGAAGCGGCCTGCGCCGCCACCCATCTGTCGTCCGCACACCTGCTGGAACGCTGCGGCGCTTTGCCTTCCTCGCACGACTACCACCTGAACAAATTTCTGTTCGAGCATTTTCCGCGCGGCACCGGTTTCCCCGAAGTGACCGTGGCCGATCATCCCGAACTGCCGCTGGCCAAGGTCACCGCCTTCAGCATCGATGATGCCAGTACGACCGAAATCGACGACGCCTTCTCGGTCGAGCGGCTGGCCAGTGGCAACTGGCGAATCGGCGTCCACATCGCCGCCCCCGCACTGTGTGTCGCGCCGGGTTCGGATATCGACGCGATTGCCGCGCAGCGCCTGTCCACTGTGTATATGCCGGGCGACAAGATCACCATGTTGCCGGACAACGTGGTGCAATCGTTCACCTTGAGCGCGGATAAGGTCTGTCCGTCCCTCTCGCTGTATGTGGAGGTGGAGACGGATTCGCTGGCGATCGTGAACAGTGAGAGCCGCATCGAGCGCCTGCATATCGCCGCCAACCTGCGCCACGACACGCTGGAACCGCTGTTCAACGAACAGACCCTGGCGGAGGGCAAGCTCGATTACCCCTACGCGCATGAACTCAAACTGCTGTGGGACTTTGCGCAAAAACTGGAAGCGGCACGCGGCAAGTCGGGGGAAAACAATCCGCAGCAGATCGACTACACCTTCCATGTCGAGAACGACCGCGTCACCATCGGCCAGCGCCTGCGCGGCTCGCCCATCGACAAGGTGGTGTCCGAACTGATGATTTTGGCCAACAGCACCTGGGGCAAACTGCTGGACGAGCACGATGTGGCCGGCATCTACCGCACCCAGAACAACGGCAAGGTGAAGATGAGCACGGTCGCCGCGCCGCATCAGGGACTGGGCCTGGCACACTACGCCTGGTCAAGCTCGCCCCTGCGCCGCTACATCGACCTGGTCAACCAGCGCCAGATCATCAGCGTGCTGCGCAACGAGCCGCCGGTGTATGCGAAGAACGACACCGCCCTGTTCGCCATCCTGCGCGACTTCGATGTCGCCTACACCGCCTACGGCGAGTTCCAGCGCAACATGGAACGCTACTGGTGTTTGCGCTGGCTGCTGCAAGAAGCAGAAAAGAAGGAATCCCTCTCCCGCCCTGCGGGCGAAGGGGCAAGCGAACCGCTGCGCGGACTCGTCGTTGCGGCCACTGTGTTGCGCGAAAACCTGGTCAAGCTCACCGATATTCCCCTCATCGGTCGCATCCCGGCGTTGCCGGAAACTCCGCCGAACTCCCAGGTGATGCTGGAGATCGGCGCGATCGACCTGCTCGACCTCAACTTTGAAGCGCGCCCGGCCGCGGGCGCCACTGCTGCAGCATGAAACGTTATCTGGCTTGGGCGCTGTTGCAGGAACGCCTGTCGTTCGCCACCGCATTTTCGCTGCTGCTGCACGCCTTCGTCCTGTTCGGCATCACCTTCTCCGTGCCGGACGCGCGCAATCTGGCGAAGAAATTGCAACCGCTGGAAGTCACCCTGGTCAACAGCCAGTCGCGCGCCAAGCCCGACAAAGCCACGGCCTACGCCCAGAGCAACCTGGATGGCGGCGGCAACACGCCGGAGGAAGTGCGTGCCGGCACCCCGTTCCCGGTGCTGGGCAAAGACCGGAACTTCACGCCGGAACAGACAGCACAACGGATGAAGTCTCTGGAGCAGGAAGTCAAACAATTGCTGACACGCGACCAGAGCGATTACCAGATCGAGCAGCAGAAAGACGCACGAAAAAAGACCGAAAGCACACTCAGCGGGGAAGAACTGGTGCAACGTTCATTGGAGATCGCGCGTCTCGAAGCCGAGATCAGCCGGAACATCTCGCTCTACGAAAAACTGCCCAAGCGGAAACGGATCGGCGCGCGCACGGAGGAATATCGCTACGCCCAATATGTGGAAGACTGGCGCGCCAAGGTGGAGCAGATCGGCAATCTCAATTATCCCGAAGCCGCACGGCGTCAGAAAGTCTTCGGCAGCCTGCTGCTGACCGTCAACATCCGCGCCGATGGCAGCGTGGAAAGCGTGGAGATCAACAAATCATCCGGCCAGCGCATCCTGGATGCCGCCGCGCAGAAGATCGTGCGCCTCGCCGCGCCCTACGCGCCCTTTCCGCCAAATATCCGCAAGGAAGCCGACATCCTCAGCATCACCCGCACCTGGACCTTCACCACCAACGATCGCTTGCAGGCCGAATAGCTTGTGCGCTAGCATGCGCCGCATGTCTCAACCGCTCATCCTGCGCCTGCTGCTGATCCTCGCCCTGCTGTTCACCCAACTGGGCGGACTGACGCACG
>CAZSIO010000132.1:0-3632 GCA_964606865.1 uncultured Sideroxydans sp. | reverse complement strand
GTGATCCTGCCGCAGGTCACCTTTGGCATTGCGGTGCGCATGGCGGTGATGAGCATGTTGGCGGGGGCGAAATGAAATCGGAAACAAAGTTTGATCCACCGGAAATTTGCGATCGCTTCTCTCCAGATGCCGATGCGGTGATATTTCAAGGTGATTGCTTGGAACTCTTACGGCAGGTACCTGATAAATCGGTACAGTTGGTGGTTACTTCACCCCCATACAACATTGGCAAGTCTTATGAAAAGAAGATCAGCCTGGAAACTTATTACGAACAACAAAAAGAAGTTATCGAGCAATGTGCTCGTGTGCTTACTGATCAAGGAAGTATTTGCTGGCAAGTCGGCAATCATGTTGATAACGGCGCAATTATTCCGCTCGACACATTACTCTTCCCAATCTTTCACAATCTTGGCCTTGTAATGCGCAACCGCATCGTTTGGTGCTTTGAACATGGACTGCACTCCTCCCGTAGATTGTCTGGGCGCTATGAAACCGTGATTTGGTTTACTCGCAACACCAAGAATTATGTCTTCAACCTTGATCCCATCAGGGTGCCTCAAAAATATCCTGGAAAAAAATATTTTAAAGGCCCTAAAGCTGGTCAATATTCCTGTAATCCTCTTGGGAAAAATCCAGGGGATGTTTGGGACATACCGAATGTTAAATCTAACCACGTAGAGAAAACTGAGCATCCGTGCCAGTTTCCAGTCGAATTGATTGAAAGATTTGTTCTCTCCTTGAGCAATAAAGGTGACTGGGTATTAGACCCATATCTTGGCGCAGGCTCATCGGTGATTGCAGCAGTGAAGCACCAGCGAAAGGCGATGGGTGCTGAAATAGTTGAACGTTATGTTGAAATTGCCAAGGAACGCACTAAAGCCGCGATCTTGGGAAATTTACGCACGCGCCCTATGGGTACGCCAAAATATGACCCTAATCAAGCTGGAAACAAATTAACAATTGCACCATGGAACAATATCCAAGATGAAAGACAGTTGCGACTACTTCAATCCATGGCGGAATATAAACCATGAAAATTATTGAAACGTACTCACACCTCAATGGGCTTGAATTTTTATTGGTGCATAAACCAAAGCTCTGGAAAGAATTGCGGGCTGTTATCAAGTCGATTGATGCGACAGCATGTAAAACAAAAATTTCCAAAGAAAAGACCATGAAGGGTAAAGCCCTATATAGCCCTGTAGTAATGAACAAACAATTTAGCGAACTGCTTGGAAATCGAGGATGGGGAGAAAGCCGAGTAAGTTATTGGGTAACCAAAGATGCTCGACTCATTCGTAAAACAATCGCCTTGCCCCCCGCTGAACAAAAACTTGAAATTGAAGCAACCGGTGAAAAACCAATCTTCAGTTACAACCAAACAGATTTTGTAAAGGATCGAGTAGCGATTGAAGTTCAGTTTGGCAAATACTCCTTCGTTGCATATGACCTGTTCGTTAAACACTTGGCGTTTTATGTTGGTGATCAAATTGACGTTGGAATTGAAATCCTTCCAATGAAATCCATGCAAGCTCAAATGAGTTCAGGTGTCGCTTACTACGAAGGCGAACTCTACAACGTAGTGCGAAATGGTCGAGGTGTGCCTGCTGTACCTCTCGTGATATTGGGAATAGACGCATGAACATCCAAATCAAGAACGGTCGCCTGATCGACCCGAAAAACAAGCTCGACGCGAAGCAGGATGTGTTCATCATCGACCGCCGCATCGCGGCCATTGGCAAGGCGCCCGACGGTTTCGCCGCGACGCAAGTTATCGATGCGAGCGGGCTGATCGTAATGCCGGGGCTGGTCGATGTCGCCGCGCGTTTGCGCGAGCCTGGCTACGAATACAAGGCGACACTGGAATCGGAGATGACCGCGGCGGTCGCCGGCGGTGTCACGTCGCTCGCCTGCCCGCCCGACACCGACCCGCCGCTGGATGAGCCGGGTCTGGTGGAGATGCTGAAATACCGCGCGCGCTCGCTCAACCAGTGCCGCGTGTTCCCGGTCGGCGCGCTGACCTACGGTTTGAAAGGTGCGGAGCTCACCGAGATGGTCGAACTGCGCGAAGCCGGTTGCAAGGCGTTCAGCCAGGCCGATTCTCCGCTGACCGACACCCGCGTGCTGTTGCGCGCCATGCAGTATGCGGCGACCTTCGGCTACCGCGTGTGGCTACGCCCGCAGGATAGTTTCCTGGCCAAGAACGGTGTGGCGCATGACGGCGAAGTCGCCACCCGCCTCGGCCTGCCATCGATTCCCGTGGTGGCTGAAACCATCGCACTTTCGACCATGCTGCAACTGGCACGCGAGACCGGCGCAACCCTGCACATCTGCCGCGTTTCCAGCGCCGCCGCGGTTGAGATGATCCGCGCCGCCAAAGCCGAAGGGCTGGCTGTCACCTGCGATGTGTCGATGAACCACGTGCACCTGACCGAGATGGACATCGGTTTCTTCGACGCCAACTGCCATCTGATGCCGCCGCTGCGCAGCCAGCGCGACCGCGCCGGACTGCGCGCCGGGCTGCTCGACGGCACCATCGACGCGATCTGTTCCAACCATTCGCCGGTGGACGACGACGCCAAGCAACTGCCGTTCGCCGAAGCGGAAGCGGGGGCGACCGGACTGGAATTGCTGCTGCCGCTGGTGCTGAAATGGGCGGAGCAGGAAAAAGTGCCGCTGCTGCACGCCCTGTCCCGCATCACCAGCATTCCCGCGCAACTGCTGGGCCAGAAGATGGGCCATCTGACGGTCGGCGCCCATGCCGACATTTGCATGTTCGATCCGCAGGCACACTGGAAGGTCGAACCCGCGGCACTCAAAAGTCAGGGCAAGAACACGCCGTTCAACGGTTACGAGATGCAGGGCCGCGTGCGCTATACACTGCTCGATGGTCAGATCGTTTTTCAACAATAACTTCGTGTGCCCTCGTCCGGGGGCGCAGTGTGTTTTCAGGATGCCATGAACCCATTACTCGATTTCTCTGGTCTGCCGCGTTTTGCGCAGATCAAACCCGAACATGTCGCGCCGGCCATCGAGCAGTTGCTGACGGAGAACCGCGCGCTGATTGCGCAGTTGCTGGCGGATGATGCGCCGCCGACCTGGGATACTTTCGTGCGCCCGATGGAGGACGCCAACGAGCGGCTGGCGCGCGCCTGGGGGCCGGTCGGGCATTTGAATGCGGTGATGAATTCGCCCGAGTTGCGCGAGGCCTACAACGCGACCTTGCCGAAGCTCACCCAGTTCTATGCGGAGCTGGGACAAAATCTGCAGCTGTTTGAAAAGTTCAAGGCACTGCACAACAGCGCCGAATTCGGCAGGATGAGCGCGGCGCGCAGGAAGATCATCGAGAATGAACTGCGCGATTTTCGCCTTGGCGGCGCGGAATTGCCGGCAGATCAGAAAGTGCGTTATCTGGCCTTGCAGGAGCGCCAATCCGAGCTCTCCTCGCGTTTCTCCGACAACCTGCTCGACGCGACCAACGACTTCACGCTGGTGGTGGAACAGCGCGGCGAGCTGGGCGGACTGCCGGAAGATGTGCTGCAAACCGCGCGCGAGGCAGCGGATGCGGCCGGCAAGGCCGGCTGGTTGTTCACCCTGAAAGCGCCCTCCTATATGCCGGTCATGCAGTTCGC
>CAZSIO010000131.1:0-3636 GCA_964606865.1 uncultured Sideroxydans sp. | reverse complement strand
CCCTGCTCGGCGATTACAACATCGCCCCCGAAGACCGCGACGTGCACGATCCGCAGGCATGGCAAGGCAATGTGCTGGTGAGCGAGCCGGAGCGGGAGGCCTTCAAAGGTTTGGCGGCACTTGGACTGCGCGATGCCTTCCGCCTGTTCGAGCAAGACGCGAAAAGTTACTCGTGGTGGGATTACCGCATGCTGGCCTTCCGCCGCAACCAGGGACTGCGCATCGATCACATCCTCATCAGCGAAGCACTGCAATGCACCGCCTGCGTGATCGACAAAGCGCCGCGCAAACTGGAGCGACCGTCCGACCACACGCCGGTGATTGCCGAAGTACATTGAACACGCAGCGCTTTGAACTCGTCTTTCAGGACGAGTCGTTGCTCATCGTCAACAAACCCGCCGGTCAATTGGCCGTGCCGGGACGCGGCGCGGACAAACAGGATTGCCTGTCTGCGCGGATTCAGGAAATTTTCCCCGATGCCTTGGTCGTTCACCGCCTCGATATGGCAACTTCGGGCTTGCTGGCGTTCGCGCGCGGGGCGGCGATGCAGCGCTGTCTGTCGATGATGTTTCAGCGGCGCGAGATCGAGAAACGCTATGTCGCGGTCTGCGCCGGTCAAATGGAGCAGGATTCCGGCGAGATCGCTCTGCCGCTCGCCATCGATTGGCCGAATCGTCCGAAGAGCAAGGTCGATTTCACCCTGGGCAAGCCCTCCCTCACCCGCTATCGCGTGCTCGACATTCTGGAAAATCAATCGCGCCTGGCGCTGGAACCGGTCACCGGACGCACCCACCAGTTGCGCCTGCATCTGGCGGCGATCGGCCATCCGATCCTTGGCGATGCCTTGTATGGCGACGCACATTCTGCGCCGCGTTTGCTGCTGCATGCCTGCGCCCTTGCGTTTCGCCATCCCGCCAGCGGCGTGTCCCTGCGCTTCGAACACGCAGCGCCGTTCTGACGCTATAATTCCGCGCTGCAAACCTGCCGGATTTCCCTGATGAAACGTTTTGCCATTTTCCTGACCATCATTCTGACCAGTCTTTCCCTGCTTGCGGTCAATGCCGAGGCAAAACGCTTTGGCGGAGGCGGCAGCATCGGCAAGCAGCGCAGCATCACCCCGCCGCCGCAAAAAGCACCGGCTGCCGCTCCGCAGAATGCCCCGGCACAACCCGCCGCACCCCAATCCACCGGCAGCAAATGGCTGGGGCCGCTCACCGGCCTCGCCGCAGGCCTCGGTTTGGCCGCACTGTTCTCGCATCTTGGGCTGGGCGAAGGCATGGGCATGTTGCTGATGCTCGTCCTGGGCGCCTTCGCGCTGTTCTTCCTGATCTCGATGTTGCGCAAAAAACCGCTGCAACCCGCGATGCAATATGCCGGGGCGGGCGCGCCGTATTCCGGGGCGCCCCAAGATCCGGCCATGGCCGGCGGTAGCACTCCCGTCGCGGCGCCAGCCAACATCCCCGCCGATTTCCCGGTGGACAGTTTCCTGCGCAGCGCCAAGACTTCCTTCATCCGCCTGCAGGCGGCCAACGATCGCAAGGATCTGAACGATATCCGCGAATACACCACACCGGAGATGTTTGCCGAGATCAGCATGCAATTGCAGGAGCGCGGCGATGTGCCGCAACAGACTGATGTCGGCTTCGTCAACGCGCAATTGCTCGAAGTCGTCACGGAGAACGATCTGGCGATTGCCAGCGTGCGCCTCACCGGCCAGCTGCGCGAGAACAACAGCGCGCCGGAGAACTTTGACGAAATCTGGCATGTGCAGAAAAACCTGAAAGATGACCATGCCGTCTGGTTGCTGGCAGGAATCCAGCAAGCCTAAGCCGTGTTTTAAAGTACACTTGCGGGCGCGGCAACCTCGCCGTGCCTCTGTGTTTGCCTGAGTCCGTGATGCGTTCCCTGCGCTTGTTCAAAATCGTCTTCGTTGTCCTGCGCTACGGTCTGGACGAGTTCCTGCTGGCGCATGCGCGCACCCGCTGGTTGTTGCGTCCGCTCAACCTGCTGCTTTTTTTCCGCGACACCTCGCGCCCGCGCGCGGTGAGGCTGCGCCTGGCGCTGGAAACATTGGGGCCCATTTTCGTCAAGTTCGGCCAGCTCCTTTCGACGCGTCGCGATTTGATTCCGGGCGACATTGCCGAAGAGTTGGCGCTGCTGCAGGATCAGGTGCCTCCCTATCCCTCGGCACAGGCGGTGGCAATTCTGCAGCATGCTTATGGCAAGAAACTGCATGAGGTGTTCGCCGAATTCGATGAAACGCCCGTCGCCAGCGCATCGGTTGCCCAAGTGCACTTTGCCCGCTTGCCGGACGGGCGCGAAGTGGCGGTGAAAATCCTGCGCCCGGGCATCGCCCCCACCATCGCGCACGACGTCGCCCTGCTCGGCGTGTGCGCGGGTCTGATCGAACGCTGGTGGGAAGACGGCAAACGCCTGCGGCCCAAAGAAGTGGTTGCCGAATTCGAGAAATACCTGCACGACGAGCTGGACCTGATGCGCGAAGCCTCCTGCGCCAGCCAGTTACGGCGCAATTTTGCCGATGCCCGTTTGTTGCTGGTGCCGGAAGTTTATTGGGACTGGTGCAGCGAGCAGATTATGGTGATGGAGCGCATGCACGGCATTCCGGTCAGCCAGATTTCTGCGTTGCGCGCGGCCGGGATCGATATTTCCAAGCTGGCGCGGGACGGGGTCGAGATTTTTTACACCCAGGTGTTCCGCGACGGGTTCTTCCACGCCGACATGCATCCGGGCAATATTCTGGTCGCCCCCGATGGACGCTATGTCGCGCTCGACTTCGGCATCATGGGCACGCTGACCGAGACCGACAAGAATTATCTGGCGCACAACTTCATCGCCTTTTTCAACCGCGATTACAAGCGGGTGGCCGAACTGCACATCGAATCCGGCTGGGCGCCGGCGGACACGCGGGTGGATGAATTCGAGGCGGCCATCCGCTCCGTGTGCGAACCGATCTTTGACAAGCCGCTGAAGGAAGTCTCGTTCGGTCGCATCCTGCTGAAGCTGTTTCAGACCTCGCGCCGCTTCGGTATCCGCATCCAGCCGCAACTCGTGCTGCTGCAAAAGACGCTGCTCAATATCGAGGGACTGGGGCTGCAACTGGATCCGGAACTGGACCTGTGGAAGACGGCAAAACCGTGGCTGGAGCGCTGGATGAGCGAACAGATCGGCTGGCGCGGTTTCATCAAGGGGCTGCGCCGTGAAGCGCCCCGTTTCGCCACCCTGTTGCCACAACTGCCACGCCTGCTGCATCAGCGCTTGCAAAGTGAACCGCACGAGCAACTCGAACCATTGTTGCGCACCATGCTGGCACAACAGAAACAGCGCAACCTGTGGTTGTCAGTCATTGCCTTGTTGCTGGCGGCGACTCTGATTCTGGCTGCTTACATCCACTTCATCTAACGGTCATGGCAAGTTGCCGCCACCGATTGTGAAACGCGTCATGCCCGTTTCCCCCTATCCAACTTTCCCCCGCTAGCGGGAGAAAGGGCAAACGAATCGCTGCGCGAGTTTTACGTTAAACGAAGCCGCTGTCCATCAACTCTTTGGCCAGCGCCCGGTAGTCTGCCGCACCCGGACTGTGCGGCGCATAGGCGAACACATCCAGACCATGCATGG
>CAZSIO010000130.1:0-3656 GCA_964606865.1 uncultured Sideroxydans sp. | reverse complement strand
TTGCCGGCTTGTTCTACGATAATCGCGTGGTGGTGGCGCATGTGGGCGATTCGCGTTTGTACCGCCTGCGCGGTGAAACGTTTGAAACCATCACACGCGACCATTCGCTATTGCAGGAGCAGATCGACAGCGGTGTGATCAGCAAGGAGATGGCGCGCCTGTCGAAGAACAAGAACCTGGTGACGCGCGCGGTCGGGATCGATGCCGAGGTTGAACCCGAAGTGCATGGGTACGATGTGGCGGTTGGCGACATCTACCTGTTCTGCTCGGACGGGCTGAACGACATGGTGGAAGATGAAGACATCGGCGCGACAATCCAGATGTTGCAGGGTAATCTGGCGCTGGCGGCCAGCCAGTTGATCGAGCAGGCGAACGACAATGGCGGGCGCGACAATGTCTCGGTCATTCTGGTGAAGGTCAAGGCAAGCTATCCGGCGCCGCGCGGCTGGTGGGCGAAGTTGTTATCATGGTTCAGGAATTGATTAGCGTTATTACGGGGAAATTCAAATGCCGGCAAAATTGATATTGAGCATGGACGGGGCGGTGATCAAGGAATATCCGCTGACCAAGGAACGCACCACCATCGGGCGCAAGCCGCACAATGACATCGTCATCGACAATCTGGCGGTGAGCAGCGAGCACGCAGCCGTGATCACCATCCTCAATGACTCGTTCTTTGAGGACCTGAACAGCACCAACGGGTCGCTGGTCAATGGCGCGCCGGCGATGAAGCATTTTCTGCAAAACAACGACGTGATCGAGATCGGAAAATACAAACTCAAGTACCTGAACGATCAACCGACGCAGACTACTGCCGCCGATTTCGAGAAGACGCTGGTATTGCGTGCACCGGTCAGGCAATCTGCCGCTCCCGCCACAGCAGGTGGCGCGCAGGGCGCGAAATACGAATCAACCACCCATTTCAATGCGACCGCGACCAAAGTCGAACCCAAGCCAGTCGCCCCGGCCGCGGCGCCTGTTGCCACTGTGACTCCCCTTGCCGTGATCCAGATCCTGAACGGACCGAATCTCGGCAAAGAGATGGAATTGAGCAAGAATCTCACCACACTGGGCAAGCCTGGAGTGCAGGTGGCCGTGCTGGCGCGCCGTCCGCACGGTTATTTCATCACCCATGTCGAAGGCGGCAGTTTCCCGACAGTGAATGGTTCATCTATCGGTGAACAGCCACACCAACTGAATGATCACGACGTGATCGAGCTGGCCGGTATCAAGATGGAGTTCTATCTCAAGGCTTGAGCCGGGGATCGACCCGATGTGCCGCCAAGCCGAGCCAGCCGCTGAAAGGGGCGATCGATGAGGAAGCATGCATTGTTGATCGGCTTGGGCTTGTTGGCGATGTTGCTCTTTGTGGGCGATGCCGCCGGTCTTTATCGGCTCGGTTTCGTCCAATTCCTGGATGCCAAGCTCTATGATTACCGCATGCTGTTATCCCTGCCGCACAGCACGGATGATCGCATCGTCATTCTCGATATCGATGAAAAAAGTCTGAAGCAGGAGGGGCGCTGGCCGTGGGGACGCGACAAGTTGGCGCTACTGGTGGACGACCTGTTCGATCATTATAGTGTCGCGACAGTGGGTTTCGACGTGGTGTTTGCCGAGCCGGACACCAGTTCCGGCCTGAACGTGTTGCAGGAACTCGGGCGCAAGCAATTCAAGGACGTCGCGCAGTTCCATTCCGTGTTGAGCCAAATCCGCCCGCAACTGGAGTACGACACCTTGTTCGCTGAGAGGTTGAAGCAGCGCAACACCGTGCTCGGCTACTACTTCAGCAACAACGAGGCGGGAACGCCGCCGAGCAAATCCGGCGCGTTGCCGCCGCCGGTGTTCGCCCCCGGCACGTTCAAGGGGCGCGCCATTGATTTTGTGCAGTGGGACAGTTATGGCGCCAATCTGCCGGCGTTGCAAGCCAGCGCGGCAACGGCGGGACATTTCAATCCCTTGGTGGATTTCGATGGCATCGTGCGCCGCATCCCGATGGTGGTGCAGCATGACGGTGCGTATTACGAATCGCTGTCGCTGGCGGTGGTGCGCAGCGTGCTCGGTTGGCCGCGGCTTGCGCCGGGATTTGCCCAAACAAAAAGCAAGGACTACGGCGGGTTGGAGTGGCTGACGCTGGAGTCGGAACAGGGCAATCTGATCATACCTGTGGACAGCCAAGTCAGTGCGCTGGTGCCCTACCGCGGTCCGCGCGGCACATTCAAATACATCCCGGTCACCGATGTTTTGCATCACCAGACACCGCTGGCGGATTTGCAAAACAAGATCGTGCTGGTGGGAACCACCGCGCCGGGCCTGATGGATATGCGCAGCACGCCGGTCGGGGAAGTCTTTCCCGGGGTGGAAGTGCACGCCAATATGATCAGCGGCATTCTCAGCCAGAAGCTGAAACAGAGTCCGCCCTACATGGTGGGGGCGAACGTGGTGCTGTTGCTGCTGGTGGGCATGGCTTTAAGTCTGATCTTGCCGTTGCTGACCCCGGTGCGCGGCATGTTGCTTGCGTTGGGCACGTTGACGGCGGATGTGGTGCTCAACCGTGTCTTGTGGGATTCCGCGGATATGGCGATGCCGCTGGCGGGCAGCTTGTTGCTGATTACGGTGTTGTTCGGCTTGAATATGACGTTCGGCTATTTTGTCGAGTCGCGTGCCAAGAAGCAGATCACCGGACTGTTCGGGCAGTATGTACCGAGCGAGCTGGTGGACGAAATGGCGAAGCACCCGGAAAGCGTTTCCATGGAAGGCGACAGCCGCGAGATGAGCATTCTGTTCTCCGACGTGCGCGGCTTCACCACCATCTCGGAGGGGCTGGAGCCGAAAGAATTATCGGAGCTGATGAACGAGTTTCTCACGCCGCTGTCGCGTGTTGTCTACGAGCAGCGCGGCACCATCGACAAATACATGGGAGACTGCATCATGGCGTTCTGGGGCGCGCCGCTGGCCGATGCGGAGCATGCGCAGCATGCTATCCTTGCCGGCCTGAAGATGCAGCGCACGCTCGCCGAGTTGCAGCCGCACTTCAAGGCGCGCGGTTGGCCGGAGATTCGGGTCGGGGTCGGTATCAATACAGGGCGCGTCAGCGTCGGCAACATGGGCTCCGAGGTGCGTGTCGCCTACACCGTGATGGGAGATACGGTCAACCTCGCCTCGCGCCTGGAAGGTATCACCAAGGAATACGGGGCGCAGATCATCGTCGGCGAAGCGACCAGACAGACGGCCCCCGGCTTCGTCTATCGCGAGGTCGATCTGGTGCGGGTCAAAGGCAAGGTGCAGCCGGTCGCAATCTTCGAGCCGCTTGGATTGACGGGCGAAGTCGGGCAGGCAGTGCTGGACGAGGTCAAACTGTTCCATCAGGCATTGCGCTCCTACCGCAAGCAGGAATGGGACAAGGCGGAGTTGGAGTTGTTGAGCCTGCACAACATGGCACCGGACAGCAAGCTGTACCAGGTTTATGCGGAGCGCGTGGCTTACTATCGCGCCAATCCGCCCGGTGAAAACTGGGATGGCGTGTTCATCTTCAAAACGAAATGAGTGACGCGGAATGAAACTTAAAGTGCTCGGCTGCAGTGGCGGGATCGGTGGCAATTTTCGCACCACCTCGCTCCTGCTCGACCATGACGTGCTGATCGATGCCGGCACCG
>CAZSIO010000129.1:0-3660 GCA_964606865.1 uncultured Sideroxydans sp. | reverse complement strand
GGTGCGCCCTGCAACAACACCACCAGGATCACCACCTCCACCGATACTGCGGCCAGGGTCAGGATCAGCGTGCCATACGGTTCGCCGAGGCGCACCGCCAGCACCTCGGCATGGTGCGCGATGCGGAAGGCGACGCCGATGATCGCTGCCAGGATGACCCCCAGCAAACCCCATAACGCGACGCCGCCGTGTTCGACCGCACCATGCTCCAGGACAAGACCCAGCGCGAGCACGATGAGCGCGATAGCGATGGGGAATTCGGATTTGAGAAATTTCATGGGCGTTCTTTCAATTGAAATCGATGGCACAGTATTCCACCCTGACCACCACCAGCTCTTGAGTGCCGTCCGGCAACGGCAGGATGACCACGTCATCTTCGCGTGTCTTGAGCAGCACCCGCGCCAGCGGCGACACCCAACTGATAAGGCCTTTGCCGGCATCCGCCTCATCGATGCCGACGATGCTGTAGGTGCGCTCCGCGCCATCCTCATGCAGCAGTGTGACCGATGCGCCAAAAAAAACCTGCTCGCAGCCCTTGCGCTGCACCGGGTCGATCACTTCCGAATTCTCCATGCGCTTGGCCAGGAAACGCAGGCGGCGGTCGATCTCGCGCAGGCGCTTCTTGCCATAGATATAGTCGCCGTTCTCGGAACGGTCGCCGTTGGACGCCGCCCAATGCACGGTCTGCACCAGCGCCGGGCGTTCCACATCCAGCAGCTGCATATACTCTGCTTTCAAGCGGCGATAGCCCGCCGGGGTCATGTAATTCTTCGTTCCGGCCGGGATCGGCGGCAACGCCAACTCCTCGTCGTCATCGTCCCTGTCCCGGGTAAATGCCTTACTCATGCCAGCCTCAACATTTTTCGGTTCCTGTTCCCCCAACCGCCGGGATGCTACCAGTTTTTCCATTGTCTGGCGGTGAACGGGCGGTCTGTTTCAACACGGCCACCGTTGGCAGTATAGTCGGGGTGTTTTCGATTTCCACAATCGCCCTTGACCTGAATCTCGCGCAGCGATGACATGGCACACCCCGATCGCCAGGAAAGCGGGAAACAGGGGTTCTGAAATGATCGGGGTGCCGGAGCTTGATCGTTTGGGGAAGCCGGTGCCATGGTTATTAACGTCAACGCCGATCAATCAAGAATAGGGCTTCCAGCATGACACAGCAGAGTGACTTGAAACAAACACCCCACACCATCGCAATCATCGGCGGCGGTCCGGCCGGCTTGATGGCGGCGGAAGTGCTCGCGCAAGCCGCCGTGCACGTCGAGGTCT
The DNA here is from genome assembly GCA_964606865.1 of uncultured Sideroxydans sp. GTDB lineage: Bacteria > Pseudomonadota > Gammaproteobacteria > Burkholderiales > Gallionellaceae > Sideroxyarcus. The sequence continues at coordinate 2,385 of CAZSIO010000129.1, read as the reverse complement.
ATGATGCAATGCCCAGTGTGGGGCGCAAGTTCCTGATGGCCGGTAAAGGCGGAATGAACATCACCCACAGCGAGCCGCTCGACGATTTTCTCTCCCGCTACGGCGCACACCGCACCGCGATCGAACCGCTGTTGCGCGCCTTCCCACCCGCCGCCTTGCGCGAGTGGATACACGGCTTCGGTATTGCCACCTTCGTTGGCACATCCGGTCGTGTCTTTCCGGCCGGGATGAAAGCTGCGCCACTGTTGCGGGCCTGGCTGCACCGACTGCGCGAACGGGGCGTGACCTTTCACCTGCGCCACCGCTGGCTGGGATGGGACGAATCCGGCGCATTGCGCTTCGGCACGCCGTCCGGCGAACGCCAGGTAACTACCGATGCCACCCTGTTGGCACTGGGCGGCGCGAGCTGGCCGCAACTCGGCTCGGATGGCGCGTGGTTGCCGTTGTTGGCGCAGCGCGGTATCGGCATCGCCCCATTGCGTCCGGCCAACTGCGGTTTCGACATCAGATGGAGCGATCACTTCCGCCAACACTATGCGGGCGCGCCACTCAAATCTGTCGCCGCCCGTTTCGGCAATCTGCGCCAGACCGGGGAGTGCGTCATCAGCTCACATGGTATCGAGGGTGGTTTGATCTATGCACTCTCTGCCGCCCTGCGCGACGAAATCGAAGTGAACGGACATGCGATGCTGCATCTCGATCTGCTGCCGGACTGGCCATTGCAACGGGTGCAACAGGAAGCGGCACATCCGCGCGGCGCGCGCTCACTCTCCAGCCATCTGCAAAGCCGCCTGGGACTGAAAGGGGTGAAAGCGAATCTGTTGCGCGAGGTGTTGAGTGCGGAACAGATGCGCGACTCCGTGCTGCTGGCACAGACCATTAAAATGTTGCCGTTGCGACTCGTCGCGCCGCGCCCCATCAGCGAAGCCATCAGCAGTGCGGGCGGGGTAAGATTTTCGGCACTCGATCAGGGTTTGATGTTGCAGCTAATGCCCGGCGTATTCTGCGCGGGCGAGATGCTGGACTGGGAAGCCCCAACGGGTGGCTATCTGCTGACAGCCTGTTTTGCCAGCGGTCATGCCGCCGGCAAAGGCGTGTTGAGCTGGCTGCAAAAGCCCGGTTAACATCAAGGTGTTCACCCTGTCTTGCGGGCGCCGCACGCTATAATGCGCCGCGTTTCCAATCCGCCAAAGGAATCAAAATGAAGCAATACAGCAAGCGCACCGCCCTGCTGCACTGGGCCATCTTCGTCCTCGTCATCGCCGCTTTCTATCTCGGCCATCAACTCGATGAAAGCAAGGATGCTGCGGCAAAACTGTCGATGTATCCCTTCCATTTCCTGCTCGGCGACACCGTGTTGCTGCTCACCCTGCTGCGCATCTATTTCAGAAAGAAAGACGGTGAGCCGCTACCGGCAAATGCCAATCCGCTGTTAAACAAGGTCGCTGCCGCCACCCATCTGCTGATGAATCTGGCGGTCATCGCGGTCACGCTCAGCGGCCTCGTCACCGCAGCCACTTCCGGCGTGATCGATGCGATCAAGCGCGGCGATGCGAGCCTGATCCCCGACTTCCACCAGGTGCCTGCCAAGGAATTCCACGAGACCTTCATCGCGCTGCTGCTGGTGCTGGTGGCGTTCCACATCGCCGCCGCGCTGTATCACCAGTTCATCGTCAAAGACAAGCTGCTGCGCCGCATCATGATCAGGCGCTTCGAGGAATAATCCCTTCCGCAAATGCCCGATCCGCTCATCCTCAAAAGCATCCATGTCACGTGCGTTGCATTCAGCTACCTGCTGTTCGTTCTGCGCGGGATATGGATGTTGCGCACCTCACCTCATCTGCAACAGCGCTGGATAAAGATCGCGCCGCACGTGGTAGACACAGTATTGTTGGCCAGCGCCATCGCGCTGGCGTGGCAATACGCACTCTCGCCGCTGGAAACGCCGTGGTTGGCTGCCAAGATACTGGCGTTACTGCTCTACATCGCCATCGGGTCAATCGCTCTGAAGCGGGGCAGAAGCAGACGCACCCGGCTGCTCGCATGGTTAAGCGCCCAGGCCGTATTCCTTTACATCGTGAGTGTCGCAGTCACGCATGATCCGATGCCATGGACTGCTTTTTGAGCGATCACGGGCAAGACCCAACCAACCCCTACTGGCTACCCTGATGGAGATGGCGAACAGGCACTGGGCCGGAATGAAGTCGCCTCGGGGTCAGCGACCGGAGCGCTTTGTGGCGATGGCGAGCGCCCAGGCTCCCAGCAACACATACCACAGCAACGACCACTCCGGAATGCCGAGGGCAAGGAAGGTCCAGCCTTTTTCCGCGCATTCGCCGGAGCCGTGCATCAGCTCCTGCCACACTTCGGCCAGCGGAAAGTTCT
>CAZSIO010000128.1:0-3712 GCA_964606865.1 uncultured Sideroxydans sp. | reverse complement strand
GCCAACGCACATGCAGGTGCGTTGGCTGGCGAGGATGGCCAATTCCCCCCGCCTCCACCAACCAACGAAAAGCTCATCCGCAAGGGTGGGCTTTTTCGTTTTGCCGCTGATCGATCGAGATGCAGCTTCTCGCCATCCAGGAAGATGCGGATGCCGTCCAAAGCCAATGCACGGCAGGTGCCAGGTAGCGCATGCGATCGATGCACAAACATTGCCTTGTGCTATATTGCGCGGGTTTTAAACTTCACTCAATCGACCACTTGAAGGAAAGAATATGCTGAAATTTTCCAGATTTGCCCTGTTCTCCACCTTGCTCGTCGCCAGCGCCGCGACACAGGCCGCCGATGCCGACAAAGCAGCAGCCCTAGTGAACGGGGCTGCCATTCCACAGTCCCGCATCGATCTGCGCCTCAAGGCTGCCACGCAACAGGGACAACCAGACAGCCCCGAGTTGCGCAATGCGCTGCGCGAGGACCTGATCAACCTTGAAATCATTTCGCAGGAAGCCACCAAACAGGGACTGGAAAAACAGGCAGAAACCGCACAGCAGTTGGAGCTCGCCCGGCAATCGGTGCTGGCCAGCGCCTTTGTGCAGGACTATGTCAAGACCCACCCGCTTGATGAAGCTTTGCTCAAGCAGGATTACGAGGCGATGAAGGCGAGAATCGGCGATAAGGAATTCAAAGTGTCGCACATCCTGGTCCCGACCGAAGACGAGGCCAAAGCGTTAGCAAAACGCGTCAAAAAGGAGAGTTTCTCCAAGGTGGCCAAGCAGAAATCACAAGATCCGGGCTCCAAAGACAAAGGGGGCGACTTGGGCTGGACCGTGCCCTCCAACTTCGTGCAACCGTTCGGCGAGGCCATCGGCAAACTGACCAAGGGCCAGATCAGCGCGCCGGTTCAAACCCAGTACGGTTGGCATGTCATCAAACTGGAAGATACGCGTGAATTGAAAGTTCCAACTTTTGAGGAAGTCAAACCGAACCTGGAAAAACGCCGCCAACAAGAAACCATCCAGAAAGCGATTTCCGAATTGCGCAGCAAAGCCAAAATAGAATAATCACTGCGGCGGCCATGAATCACCCCGCTCTGCTCGTTGTTGCACTTTCCATGGCGCTCCCCGCTTCACTGGCGCGGGCCTCATCCTGTAACCCGGATGAGGCGGTCGCCGTGGATCAAAAGATCGCGCATTACCAAGAGTCCATCTGTGCCCGGAAGGCGCTGGATAGCGCTGCCGAGCTGTTCCGGGCCGCATTATCGGCGGAGGCGCGCGGCGATGGCAAAACGCTGTGCAACGGTATCCATGCCGCGCTGATGATGTTGGACCACTATGGGACGGGTGCATGGCGCTCAAGTCACGGCAACATTGCAGACAAGATCGACGCCAGCTTCGACGAGAAACTGGCCCGTTTCGAGACAACCACCTGCCCACAAAAACTTGCCATCTATCGCCACCTGGCCCTTAAAAATAATTCCTGGGCAATGTTTCGCCTGGCAGAAAGTTACGCGAAAGGCGCGGGTTTGCCGCAGGATGACGGCGAGGCGCTTGCCTGGTATCAACAAGCAGCCGACCGCGGCTATACAACCGCTTATGTCGCGTTGGGCCTGATGTTCAGCGATGGCCTTGCTTTTACAGCGGATTATCCGGTCGCATATGAGTGGTTTACCAAGGCTGCCGCACAGGGCGACGCAGAAGGGCAATATCGGCTCGGCAATATGCTGCGCAAGGGATTGGGCGTTACGCCGGATGCCAATCTGGCGGCAGCATGGTTTCGCAAGGCAGCCGAACAGGGTCATTCCGCTGCAAAAGCCGCATTGACCGATATGTACCAGTCCGGCGAAACCAGAAAACCGTTTTTTGGCCTGTAGGGCATCAACCCAACCCACCCTGACGCTACCCATCCTCGTCACCGATCGAACTTCTTTGCGTCTTGGCACTCGAACCGCGCGAGTGCTAGAATCGAGACATAAGGAGGAATGCCAGATGAACCCAATGATGAATCTACCGATGCCGTCTGCCGTTGGCAGCCTGGAGGGTTATGTCCAGGCCGTCAATCGATTCCCCATCCTGACGCAAGAGCAGGAGGTCGCGTTGGCGACGCGCTTCCGGCAGGACAGCGATCTCGAGGCCGCGCGCCAGTTGGTGCTTTCCCATCTGCGCGTGGTGGTGAGTGTGGCGCGCGGTTTCGCGGGCTATGGTTTGCCGCAAGCCGACCTGATCCAGGAGGGCAATATCGGGCTGATGAAGGCGGTGAAGCGCTTCGACCCCGAGCGCGGCGTGCGGCTGGTTTCGTTTGCGCTGCACTGGATACGTGCCGAGATTCACGAGTACGTCGTGCGCAACTGGCGCATGGTGAAGATTGCCACCACCAAGGCACAGCGCAAGCTGTTCTTCAACCTGCGCAGCATGAAGCAAGGCTTGGAGCCGCTTCGACCGCAACAGGTGAGCGAGATTGCGCAGCAACTGAATGTGAGCGAGCACGATGTGCTGGAGATGGAGGGACGTTTTGCCGGACACGAACTGGCACTCGATCCCATGGGGGCCGATGAGGATGAGCGCTATGCGCCCATCCAGTATCTCGCCGACAGCGAGGAACATGAGCCATTGGCGATACTGGAAAGTTCAGAGCGCGAACATCTGCAAACCAGCGGATTGGCGAAGGCGTTGGGCAGTCTGGATGAGCGCAGCCGTCGCATCGTTGAAACTCGCTGGTTACGCGAGGATAACGCGGCGACTTTGCATGAGTTGGCGGCAGAGTTCAACGTCTCGGCGGAGCGTATTCGCCAGATCGAGCAAAAGGCATTGAGCAAGATGCACGGTGTGCTGGCGTTACCCGCCACCCGTTGAGATTTCGTGGATCAGAAATCAAAAAGCCGCAGAGCGATCTGCGGCTTTTTGATTATCTCAGACCTCATTTGACGATGGTTAGTTTGGGCTTCCCGGGTGGCGGAGGCGAGGGTTCGTCCGCCCCCCCTTGGCTCACGTTCATCTGTGGTGCAGCCTCTTGCCCCTGGAATACCAACCCCTGACCATTCTCTTTGGCAAAAATACCGATGACGGCAGAAATGGGCACGATGACCTGGTGCGCCACGCCGCCGAAACGCCCGCCACACGTGATGTCCTCATTCCCGAGGTGTAGATTCTTCACTGCATCCACCCCGATATTCAGCACGATCCTGCCCTCTTTTACATAAGCTGCCGGTACTTGGGTGTAATCATCCACTTGCACCGCCATATACGGGGTGTAGCCAGAATCCGTACACCATTCGTAGATGGCGCGAATGAGGTACGGCTTGGTGGAAAACTCAGTCGTCATGCCCAATCACTTGCGCATTGCTTTTTCGGCAGGTGTCAGCGCCTCAATGAAACCTTGACGCGAAAACAGGCGTTCGGCGTATTTCATCAATGGCGTCGCTTCCTTATCAAGCTGTATGCCGTAATGTTCGAGACGCCACAGCAATGGCGCAATCGCTACATCAAGCATCGAGAATTCGTCGCCCAGCATGAATTTCTGCTTGCCAAAGATCGGGGCGATCTGCGTTAAATTTGAACGTACCGCCTCGCGTGCCTTTTCGTTTACCTTGGCGTTATTGCTTTCCAATCCCGCGATGTGGCAGAACAATTCCTGCTCAAAGCGGTGCAGGAACAGCCGCGCTCGGGCGCGCATGACGGGATCGGGCGGCATCAGTTGCGGATGCGGAAAACGCTCAT
>CAZSIO010000127.1:0-3721 GCA_964606865.1 uncultured Sideroxydans sp. | reverse complement strand
TCCGAAATTTTTCCGGTGCCGTAAGTGCTGACCATCACGCTGGTGGGACGCGCCACACCGATCGCGTAGGAAATCTGGATCAAACACTTGTCGGCGAGGCCGGCAGCGACGATGTTCTTCGCCACATAACGTCCGGCATAAGCCGCCGAGCGGTCCACCTTGGACGGATCCTTGCCGGAGAACGCACCGCCGCCGTGCGGGGCTGCGCCGCCGTAGGTGTCCACGATGATCTTGCGCCCGGTCAGGCCGCAGTCGCCCTGCGGGCCGCCGACCACAAAGCGTCCGGTCGGGTTGACCAGGTATTTGATCTCACCCTTGATCAGTTCCTTGGGCAGGATCGGTTTGATGATCTCCTCGATCGCGGCTTCGCGAATCTGTTCCAGCGTCATCTCCGGCGCGTGCTGGGTGGAGAGCACCACGGTGTCGATGCGGTCGGGCACGCCGTCCACATATTTCACGGTGACTTGCGATTTGGCATCCGGGCGCAGCCAGCTGAGGCGGCCATCGTGGCGCAACTGCGCCTGGCGCTCAACGATGCGGTGCGACAGGTGAATCGGCAGCGGCATCAGCACGTCGGTCTCGCGGCAGGCATAGCCGAACATCAGGCCCTGGTCGCCCGCGCCCTGGTCGAGGCCGTCGTCGTAGGCCTTGTTCACGCCCTGGGCGATGTCCGGGCTTTGCTTGTCGTAGGCGACCAGCACGGCGCAGCCCTTGTAATCGATGCCGAACTCGGTGTTGTCGTAGCCGATGCGCTTGAGCGTCTCGCGCGCGACCTGGATGTAATCGACGTTGGCGGCAGTGGTGATTTCGCCCGCCAGCACCACCAGCCCGGTGTTGCACAATGTCTCGGCGGCGATACGGGAATGCTTGTCCTGCGCTAGAATCGCGTCAACGATGGCGTCGGAGATCTGGTCTGCTACCTTGTCCGGATGGCCCTCGGACACGGATTCGGATGTGAAGAAATATTCGCTCATGGCTCTCCGTTTGCTGCTTCGATGTTTAAATGGGCGCGCAGTATAGCAAATCCGCGCCTTGCCGAATGAATGGGTTTTTTGCATGGTTATTCTGTTTGATTTATTAGCGCGCCTGCCTTTGCCGGTATTGCACTGGCTGGGTGCGCTGCTGGGGCGGCTGACCTACCGGGTCTCCGGTCGATATGCTTCCCGTTTGCGCGAGAACCTGCGCCAGGCCGGCTATGCCGAATCCGAATCTGACTGGCGCCGGATCTTGCACGCCAACATCCGCGAGGCAGGCAAGGGTGTGCTGGAATTGCCCTGGGTGTGGCGCCGCCCCTATCCGGAAAGTCTCACCGCCATCCGCCGTTGCGAGGGCTGGCAACATCTGCAAGCCGCGACCGACCAAGGCAAGGGCGTGATCGTGCTGACCCCGCACATGGGCTGCTTTGACATCATCGCGGCCTACATCGCCGCGCACCTGCCGATCACGGTGTTGTACCGGCCGCCGCGCCAGGCCGCACTGGACGGTTTGATGCAGCAGGCGCGCACACGCGGCCAGATGAAGCTGGCCGCCACCGATCTCGGCGGCGTGCGCCAGTTGCTCAAGGCGCTCAAGCGCCGCGAGCTGGTCGGCATCCTGCCGGATCAGGTGCCGGGCAACGGCGAAGGGGAGTGGGCACCGTTCTTTGGCCGTCCCGCCTACACCATGACCCTGATCGGGCGCCTGATGCAATCATCCGGCGCGCCGGTGGTGATGGCCTGGTCGCAACGTCTGCCGCGCGGCGAGGGCTATGCCATCCACTTTGCGCCGCTGACACTCGATCCTGCGCTTTCCATTCCGGCGCAATTGAATGCGGCGCTGGAGGCGGTGATCCGCAAGCACCCGGAGCAATACCTGTGGAGTTACAACCGTTACAAAGTGCCGCGCGGTGCGAATCCGCCACCGGCCGGGGGGACGCAGTGATGCTGGCGCGCTTCGGTGTCTTTATTCTATGGCTGATCCATTTCCTGCCGTTCCGCGCCATCGTTGCCCTCGGCAACGGGCTCGGCCTGTTGCTCTATCCGTTCGCCCGCGCGCGCCGCCGGATCGGCGAGATCAATCTCAAGTTATGCTTTCCCGAAATGAGCGATGCGGCGCGCGCGCGACTGGTGCGCGCCCATTTCAAGATGTTCCTGCGCGGTCTGATCGAGCGTTGCATTCTGTGGTGGTCGAGTGCTGCGCGCATCAATTCCCTGATCCGCGTCGAGGGCGAGGAACATTTCCGTGCCGCGCAAGGACAGCCGATGATCCTGCTCACGCCGCATTTCGTCGGCATGGATGTCGGCGGGCAATGGGTGGCGCAACAGGTCGATACCGTGTGCATGTACGCCAACCAGAAAAGCCGCTACCTCACCGAACTGCTGCTGCAAAAACGCGCGCGTTTTCGCCATCAGCATTTGTATTCGCGCCAGCAAGGTTTGCGCCCCATCCTCAAAGGCATGCGCGACAACCTGCCCTTCATCTATCCGCCGGATCAGGATCAGGGGATCAAGGACGGCGCATTCATTCCCTTCTTCGGCGTGCCTGCCGCCACCATGACTTCGCTCCCGCGCATCGCGCAGATGACCGGTGCCAAAGTGGTGCCGAGCATCACCCGCGTGTTGCCCGGCGGCGAGGGTTATGTGCTGACTTTCTATCCGGCGTGGGAGAATTACCCCAGCGGCGACGACATCGCCGACGCGCGCCGCATGAACGAATTCATCGAACAGCGCGTGCTGGAGATGCCGGAGCAATACTTCTGGTTGCACAAACGGTTCAAGACACGGCCCGAAGGCGAAGCGAAATTTTATTGATTGGCATGGATGTGGGTCGGGTTTTAACCCGACAGCGCAGATCAAATTCATCATGCGTCGGGTTAAAACCCGACCCACAAAGGATGCGACATGAAATATAAAGACCTGCGCGACTTCATCGCACAACTCGAAAAGATCGGCGAACTCAGGCGCGTGACTGCGCCCGTCTCCACGCATCTGGAAATGACCGAGATCTGCGACCGCGTGTTGCGCGCGCAGGGCCCGGCGCTGCTGTTCGAGAATGTAGTCGGACACTCAATGCCGGTGCTCGCCAACCTGTTCGGCACACCGCGTCGCGTGGCGCTGGGCATGGGCGAGGAAAATGTTTCCGCATTGCGCGAGGTCGGCAAGCTGCTCGCTTTTTTGAAAGAACCCGAGCCGCCGAAAGGCTTGAAAGACGCCTGGGAGAAATGGCCCATCCTCAAGCAGGTCATGACCATGTCGCCCAAAGTGCTGTCGTCCGCGCCGTGCCAAGAGATCGTATGGGAGGGCGGCGATGTCGATCTTGCCAAATTGCCCATTCAGCACTGCTGGCCGGGCGATGTGGCGCCGCTCATCACCTGGGGGCTGGTGGTCACGCGCGGTCCGAACAAGACGCGGCAGAATCTGGGCATCTATCGCCAGCAGGTCATCGCGCCGAACAAGGTCATCATGCGCTGGCTGGCGCATCGCGGCGGCGCGCTGGATTTCCGCGACCACTGCGAAAAAAATCCCGGCCAGCCGTTTCCGATTGCGGTCGTGATCGGTGCCGATCCGGCCACCATCCTCGGCGCTGTGACACCCGTGCCGGATAGTTTGAGCGAGTACCAATTCGCCGGATTACTGCGCGGCAGCAAAACCGAACTGGTGAAGTGCATCGGCCGCGACCTGCAAGTGCCCGCCTCCGCCGAGATCGTACTGGAAGGCGTGATCCATCCCGGCGAGACCGCGCT
>CAZSIO010000126.1:0-3757 GCA_964606865.1 uncultured Sideroxydans sp. | reverse complement strand
ATCGGGTCTCCATTTTCATTGAGATAGAACTCGTTCAGTGCGCGCTCAACCTCGGCCATGTGGGTGAGCACCGGGCCGCCACCCATCATGATGCCGATAGCGCAGACTTCCATGATCTCTTCCAGGGTGACTCCGGCGTGTTTGCATGCGCGCACGTGCAGTGCGATACAGTAATGGCACTGTTGGGTGAGCGCCATGCCGAGGGCGATGCGTTCTTTTTCTTGCTTGTTCAGTACGCCTGGCTGCATGGCTTCCGCCATGAAGGCTTGCACCTTCCCCATCAGTTTTGGGCGGTATTCGGTGATGAGCTGAAGGCCGCGATGGGCGTGTTCAAGCACTTTGCGTTCGCTGTCTGAACCTTTGGTTTTTGCAGATGTTGTCATTTTTTATCCGTTAGATTCAAGTGTTGTTCAGTGTGACACACGAACCGCTGCCGCGCATTCCGCCACCAGCGCCTGGCCGCGATAGATGAGGCCGCTGTAGAGCTGCACCAGCGCAGCGCCCGCCTGCATTTTCTCCCGTGCGTCTTTTCCGCTGAGTATCCCGCCCACGCCGATGATCGGCAGCGCGCCCTGTAACTCGGCGGCGAGCTGACGAATAACGGCGGTGGATATTTCTCTCACCGGCGCGCCGGAGAGACCGCCGGTTTCATTGCCGTGCGGCAGGTTCTCCACGCCGTCGCGCGCCAGCGTGGTGTTGGTGGCGATCACGCCGTCGATGCGGTGCTGGATCAACAGCGCGGCGATCTGTTTGATTTGCTCGGCATCCAGGTCGGGCGCGATCTTCACTGCCAGCGGCACATATTTGCCGTGCTGCTGCGCGAGTTTTTCCTGTTCCGTTTTCAGTTGGCCGAGCAATGCATCCAATTCGTCTCCGCCCTGTAATTGGCGCAGGTTTCTGGTGTTGGGCGAAGAGATGTTGATGGCGACGTAGCTGGCGCAGGGGTACACCTTGCGCAGGCCGATGAGGTAATCGTCCGCTGCTTTTTCGATCGGAGTGTCGGCGTTCTTGCCGATATTGATGCCGAGCACGCCCTTGAATTGCGCGCGCTTGACGTTTTCCAGCAGCGCGTCCACGCCGTGATTGTTGAAGCCCATGCGGTTGATGATGGCCTGGGCTTCGGGGATGCGGAACAGGCGCGGGCGCGGGTTGCCGGGTTGCGCGCGCGGGGTGACGGTGCCGATTTCGATGAAGCCGAAGCCGAGCGCGGCCAGGCCGTTGATGCATTCGCCGTTCTTGTCCAGCCCGGCGGCGAGGCCGACCGGATTCGGAAAGGTGATGCCCATCACCGTGCGCGGATCGGGCGCGGGTTGCGGGATCAGACGCGACAGGCCGAGGCAGTAAGCCGTGTTGAGGCTGGTCAGGGTGGCATCGTGCGCAGTCTCCGGGTCGAGCGAGAACAGCGCGGGGCGCAGCAGATTGTAGGGATTCATTTTTTGACCACGACGGAAACGGGAAAGGGTTTTTTCGGGAACAGCTCGGCGCGCGTCTTGCCGCGCCAGAATTCGGCGATGACATCGGAGAGTTGCAGACAGAGCAAGCCGAACAGGGCATAACCCAGTTGGGTGAAAGCGGCATTCGGCAGTTGCACGATGAGTGTGCCGCCGCCCAGCCGGAATGCGAGTGTCAGCAGATTGCCGACGATCAGCCCGGATACGGCGCCCCCGATGACGCGCCCCCAATCACCCTGAGTGACGCCGTCGAACACCGTGCTTTCGTGCCACAGCAACTGCAGCCCGACGAGCAGGACCAGCGGCGCTGTCCACAGCAGCCAGAATGCGGAGGTTGGCCAAACGCTGCCGACGGTCAGGCCCAGCAGGGCCAGCGTCAGCAGCGCGTGCGCGGCGGCAGGGCGCGAGAGCCAATGCAGCGCGGACAGGCCGGCCAGCAATTTGAGCCAGCCGGCCTGCGCCAGAAAAGCGGTACGCACGAGCAGCACAAGCGGTGCCAGCAGGGCGAAGATTAGCGTTTGCAGCAGGCCGCTGCTGAAATCGTGCGTAGCGGGCACCAGCCAGCTTTCGGCAAACAAATTAAGGTAGGCGAGGAGCCAGCCGAGCAAGGCGCTCGACACGGCCAGTGCCAGAAAATAAGCGCGTTGCAGGTGCAGCAAGCTGCGCCCATCGTGCCGCCCCTGACGCCAGTCAGCCAGCCACAGCACAAGCAGCGCGCTGGCCAACACCCCCCACAGCGGCGCCGGCGGCATGGCGTGGAATGCGCTCCATTCGGGCAGTGCAGCGGCCAGCAGGTTCGCCAGTAAAGGCAACAGAATCAGGACGCAGACGAAAACTCCCAGGCGGTTCAGCATTGATTTTCCTTTTCACGCAATCGTTTCCATTCGCCGTTGCGCAGTCCCTGCAACGGCTCGAATTTTTCCTTGTAGGCCATCTTGCGCGAGGCGCGTATCCAGTAGCCAAGGTACAGATAGGGCAGTTGCAGCTTGCGGCACAACTCGATTTGCCACAACACGTTGAAGGTGCCGAAGCTGGCCTGCGCGATGTCCGGGTCGTAGAAGGTATAGACCGCGGACAAGCCGTCGTCCAGCACATCGATCACGCTCACCATGCGCAGTTCAGCGCCTTCGCGAAATTCCACCAGCAGGCTGTCCACATGGCTTTGCAGCAGGAAATTACGGTACTGTTCCGGCGTGTCTTCCGCCATGCTGCCGTCACGGTGGCGTGCCCGCTGGTAGCGCTGATACAGGGTGAAATATTCCGCCTGGTCTTGCAGCGGCAGGATTTCTGCACGCAAGTCATGATGCCGTTTCCAGCTGCGGCGCTGTGAGCGCGCGGGGTGGAATTCATCGACCACAACGCGCACCGGCACGCATTGCTGGCAGCCATCGCAACGCGGGCGGTAGGTGAAGGTGCCGCTGCGGCGGAAACCGCGCTGTACCAGCTCGGTATAAACCTTGGGCGTGATGAGGAAAGCCGGTGTGGCGACCTGCGAACGCGCCTCCCGCCCTGGCAGATAGCTGCACGGATAGGGCGCAGTGAGATAAAGCTGCAGCGTGGAGAGCGGGATGTCGTTGAGCAGGCTCATCGGAACAGGTCTGGGTCAAAATTGAAGTCGTTGGCGGAATTGCAGTTTATCAATTCCTGCACGCGGGCGACGAATTCCGTGCGCGGGACCTCGCGCGCGCCGAGCGAGGCCAGGTGCGGGGTGTGCATCTGGCAGTCAATCAGGCCGTTTTCGTACCAGCGCTGCCATTGCGCGGCCAGATGGGCGAGGGCGATCTTGGAGCCGTCCGGCTTCCGGCTGAACATCGATTCGCCGTAGAACATCGCGCCGAGGGCGACCCCGTACAGTCCGCCCGCCAATTGGTCATCCCGCCACACTTCCACCGAATGGGCATGGCCCAGACGATGCAGTTCGCAATAGGCCGCGATCATTTCTTCCGCGATCCAGGTGCCGCCGCCCTCCCGGTCGCGCGGCGCGGCGCAGGCGCGCATCACCTGCTCGAAGGCGGTATCGGTGCGAAGTTCATAGGCGTGCCGGCGCAAGGTCTTGCGCAGCGAATGCGAGATTCTGAATTCAGACGGGAACAGCACCATGCGCGGGTCGGGGCTCCACCACAGAATGGGATCTCCGGGACCGAACCAGGGGAAAATGCCGCGCCGATAGGCAGTCAGCAATCGTTGTGGCGACAGGTCGCCGCCGACGGCGAGCAGGCCGTTGGGTTGTTGCAGCGCTTGTGCGACGGGTGGGAAAGGCATGGTGAGCGAGGATACGTCGCATGGCGACGGGGTTCAATCCGTAT
>CAZSIO010000125.1:0-3765 GCA_964606865.1 uncultured Sideroxydans sp. | reverse complement strand
TTGTCATACGCATTGGCAACGGCAGGTGCGGCATTATTGACCTTGCCAGATGTGCCACTGATCTCCCACAGCGCCTTGCCGGAGACATCCGTGTCGCTCGAAGCCGCCAGTCCGCTGGCGCCATCGATGTTCAGGGCGTACAGACCGCGCCCGCCAGCGCCCAGGCTGCCGACCAGGATGCGCGTCGGCGTGCCAGAAATGGCGATACTGCGAATATTGATGCCGCCATCGACAAAATAATCATGCGGATTGGTCAGACCGCCATAAGGTTTCGCCAACTTCGCCATCTTGTTCAACAGCATGGAGGGTACATAAGCCCAACGTTCGGCGCCGGTGGTGGCGTTGATCGCGTGCAACATGCCGTCATTCGCACCGACGAACACGGTAGGATTAGTGGCATCGGCGACATGGAACGGACGCGAATGGATGATGTCGCCCAGTGTCGGCCCCCCGGTGCCATTCGCTTCGGTAGAACGGTTGCGCATGCCGGCCGGGCTTTCGTTGCTGCGATCACCGCGCAGGAAGCTGACGATCTGGTCGCCGCTGAAACTGGTGATATTGATCGTCGTAGTCGGGAAATAAGCCTGCTGCGATGCCGACAGATTGGCGTAGCGGAAAGGTGTACCAGCGGAAGGAGAAGCGGCATCGCGCGTGGCGATGAAACGCCCCGTATCCCAGCTTTGTGTGGCCAGTTGCCCGGCTGCGCCGCCGATCCAAGGCTCGGTCGAGAAATTGATGGCGCCGTTGGCATCGACCGGATAGGCATACAGATTGCCACTCCAGAATTCGCGCTCGTAATCGGGGCGATAGATTTGTTCACTACCCGACGTCAAGCTGAAGTTCGTCACTTCATCCTGCGCCACATAGCCGACCGGCTGATCCTGCGGGGTGAACGCCGTGCTGGCCGCACTGATGGCATAAGCGACATTTGCACCGATACCGGCAAGCATGAGCAAAGCCAGCCACGGCACAGATCTGAATTTTGCAACGAACGGTTTGTTTGCGGCGCTCATGATGAACCTCCCATTAACACGTTAACACGCTGTAGTAAGACCTGACCAGTCTGGTGCTGCCGCGCGCGCTGGTGCCGCGCGCGGTAATGACATAAGTATTCACCTTTTTGCATGCCGTGCTTTTCTGAATGCCGACGACATAATCCTCGCCACTCTGCACAGTGTCCGTGGACATCAATTGCACAATTCCGCGCTGAGTATCGTCACCGGAAGAAGAGGCGGAATCGGTGTCGTCCCAGGCCATGTTGAACGGATCGATGTTCGCCCCCTTGGGATAAAACCCGCTGGGGGCCGCAGTCACCGAAGAGGCCGCCGCAAAGTCCGCATGGTTGATATCAATTGCACCATTCTTCAGCGAGTTTTCAACATCGCTCAAGGCAGCTTCGGCATTGTTTAGCGCATTGTTTTCAAACTGAAGGTTGCCAGCCAGCTTGTAGGCAGTGTCAGAAGTGGTCATCGACATCACTCCAAGCAGCATCAGCACGACCAGCATGATCATGCTGATGACCAAAGTAGAGCCGCGTTGGGTTTGAGCGATCATGTCGTTTCCCTTACTCATGAAAATTGCGCAACTGCACCGTGGTGGTGAACACCTGTCGACGGAAGCTGTCGTTGAAAGTATTGTTCCAGTCACCCAGACTGTAACTTGTGCCGTTGCTGTAGCCGGACTCCGCTTTGGAGTTAATTGAAAGCAAACTGATGCGTACCGAGCTGACATCCTCCCAGTCGGCATCGGAGGTAATTTGATCGGCGTTGTAGAACTGTGTGGTGTTGCTGCCAAATGGCGTACGTCCATATTGCACTTGCAACTGCTCGATTCCATTCACCACCAATTCCTTCACGAAGGTATTCCCCTGCAAGGCGAGACGGCACAAGGCGTTCTGGTTGGCATCACCACCGCCGTTGCAGTCACCCTGCCCGATGTAATAAACATATTGCTGCACCAGGAAATCAGCCAAGGGTTCACCGAACGAACTGCCGTCCACATTTTGCGGCGCGCCAGCGGTGGCAACCTGGCTGGCGGCAGCCTGAAACATTTCGCCCTTGGTAAAAGTCGAGCGGAAGTAGATATTGCCGGCCACCAATGTAGGTGACGTCAACGCGGCAGTAGCAACACGGCGCACGACCAGCACATCCCCTTGAACATAACCGCCGGCAAGGCAATTCGCGGCGAAAGGATTGCTGTCGTTCGCGCCCCAAACCCCTTGGCTGATCTTGTTAATGAAGCTTCCGGCAGCCGCCCCACCAGTCAGGCATTCATTGGTCACGCTGACCGTGGAAGTATTCGGCAGCACCCAGGTATAGCCGCGAAAATCCGCATGCCGCAACTGTGTTTGCAAATGGGTCATCGCGTAGCGACCGTTCTCCTGCAACTCCGCCGTGCGCTCATTGGTCTGGCTGTTGCGGGTATTGCTGGTCACCACCCCCACCAAGCCGGCAATAATCATCAAGCCGATGGCGATGGAAATCATCAACTCAATCAGACTGAAACCCCGCGCAGACCGGACTGCAATCACTGTTAAATGGCGTTCAATTTTTTCCATGGTTCAGTGTCCCGATATCTCAAGTGCAGCCGGCCACGGCGGGTGGACAGTAGTGCAAGGTACGCGACAAGGTGTACCCAAAGGGAATGGCGGAGTCACGATCGGTCCAGCTTAACTTGATGTCATATTTCGCCGACACGCTGGGCGGCGTATTGGTAATTGTAGGTGAAACATTCCAGCTCGATCCCGGTAACAAATTCACCACCGCAGTCTCCCATTGACTCAGGTCGTACTGCGCCAGACTGTCGGCATTACAGGCGTTTGTGGCGCAATTGCTTACGGCACTGGCTGCCGCCACACTGCTCGCCGCATAGCCACCGGTGATCGCCGCCGGCTTGTTCGCTTCCATGCGCTCGGCCAGATCGGAGGCCAGAAAAATCGCCTGAGTGCGAAATTCACTGTTCTTGCCGACCTTCATCGCATACAACTGCAACCCTGCCGTCCCCAACAAGGCGGTAGAGATAATGACCAGCGTAATCAGGATCTCGATCATCGAAAATCCCTGCTGGCTGCTTATAGATGTCGGCACACGATGGTCCATTTCACCCCCTACGGTCTGCTGATGTTGCCTGTGACGCTAACCTGAATGATTTTATTGGCAAGCCCGGTACCCCCCGCAGTCAGCGTTACCGCGCCGAAACCGCTGCTGCCATTCGGCCTGAACTGAACCTTGCTAGCATCACCATTCAGAGTGAGCGTAGCAGGCAGGGCAGCATGCACAGAGAGCGGTGTATCACATGCCGTACTGCCAACACAAACTAGCCAGCCGCTTTGCAAATTGTTCGTATTGCCACACGCGGTATCGGTGGCGCGTTCACACAGCAGCACCGGCGTGTTGCGCTTGATCGCCTCACTGCGCGCACGATTGAGATCGCTAACGAGTTGGCTGACCACTGAATTCTGCCGGGTGCGATTAATGAAGTCACTGAAAGACGGCCCCGCCAGGGACGCCAGAATGGCCGCGATGGCAATCACGATCAATAATTCGACCAGTGTGATGCCGGTTTGTGCCTGCGAGTTTGCAGTGTATTTCATGAGTCCGCCCTTTCGAGGCAGTGGATTTGAGGCGCAGTATTAAACTTGAAATTGGCGAATGCCAGCCCGGCATGGATGAGCGGCGGTTTTGCCGGATAAGCGGTTGACGATCCGGAAAGAACGGTCAGAGGGCGAGCGACTTCGGTAGCGGAAACGCCACATTCTCCTCGATT
>CAZSIO010000124.1:0-3771 GCA_964606865.1 uncultured Sideroxydans sp. | reverse complement strand
CGCTTGGCGACAAACTCATCCAGTCGCCGCATCTGGCTCAATCCCAAAGCGGCTTGTATATCAGTCATACGGTAATTGAAACCCAGCTCGATCTGCTGGTAGTACCACGGGCCATCTGGCGCATGCGTCATTTCGCCCGCTTCACGGGTGATGCCGTGGCTGCGCAGCAGTTGCATGCGTTTGGCAAGGTTCTCATTGTTGGTCAGTGCCATGCCACCTTCACCGGTGGTGATGATCTTGACCGGGTGAAAGCTGAATACGGTGATGTCGCTGTAGCGGCAATTGCCTATCGGTTCGCCTTTGTATTTCCCGCCTATAGCGTGCGAGGCATCCTCGATGATCTTGAAACCATAGCGTTGGCTCAAAGCATGGATGCCAGCCATGTCGCAGGGTTGGCCACATAAGTGTACCGGGATGACGACTTTGGGAAGTCGGCCTGATTTTTCCGCCTGCGCCAATTTTTCAGCCAGGCGTTCCGTGCTCAGGTTGTATGTGCGCGGATCGATGTCCACAAAGTCCACATCAGCGCCACAATACAACGCGCAGTTCGCGCTGGCCACGAAGGTGATCGGGCTGGTCCAGACGATATCGCCTTTGCCAACACCCAGCGCCAGACAGGCGATATGCAGGGCTGAAGTTGCACTGTTGACAGTCACGGCATGCCCAGCACCACAGTAGTCAGCCACTGCATTTTCAAAAGCGGGGACAGCCGGACCCTGGGTAAGGAAGTCCGAGCGCAGCACATCCACTACTGCCTGGATGTCGGTTTCGGAAATGTCCTGGCGGCCGTAGGGAATCATGGCCATCAGAACTTGCCGACCTTCTCGTGGTTTTGTTCGACCCATGCACGCAAGGTATCGATGCTCATCCAGTCGGGGTTGTTGTCCGAGCTATAGGAAAAATCCGGCGCGACTTTCTTCCCATTCTGTATGCGCGCCAGGTCCTGGCTCCAGCCATGGATTGCCGGCAATATCTTGTAGTGCTCGTCATATTCATAGGTGTAATGAGCATCTTCCGGGCTGATCATCTGTTCGTGCAGTTTTTCTCCCGGACGGATACCGACGATCTCGTGGCGCGCGGTCGGCGCAACAGCAGATGCAATGTCAGTTACTTTCATGGAGGGTATCTTCTTCACGTAGATTTCGCCACCGACCATGTCCTCAAAAGCATGCCAGACCAGATCTACGCCCTGCTCCAGGGTGATCATGAAGCGTGTCATGCGCGCATCGGTGATGGGCAGTACGCCCTTGTCGGCGATGGATTGAAAGAACGGGATCACCGAACCGCGCGAACCCATGACGTTGCCATAGCGCACAACGCCAAAACGCGTGTTGTGGCCCGCCGCGTAAGCGTTGCCCGCGATGAAAAGCTTGTCCGATGCCAACTTGGTGGCCCCGTACAGGTTGGCCGGGCTGCTGGCCTTGTCCGTGGACAGGGCGACGACCCCTTTCACGCCTTGGTCTATGCACACGTCGATCAGGTTCATCGCCCCGTTGATGTTGGTCTTGACGCACTCGAAAGGGTTGTACTCCGCCGTAGGTACGATTTTGGTGGCCGCCGCATGCACAACGTAGTCGACACCATGAAGCGCACGTGCAAGGCGATCCTTGTCGCGCACATCGCCAATGAAGAAACGAACACGCGGGTCGTTGGCATACAGTTTGGCCATTTCCCACTGTTTCATTTCGTCACGTGAAAAGATAACCAATCGCCGTGGATTATATTTCGCCAGTGTAAGTGGCACAAAAGTGTGCCCAAAAGAGCCTGTGCCGCCGGTGATGAGGATTGATGAGTTAGTGAGCATGGGGTTGGCTGTCCTTGTTTTTTTGCAGTGCAACTGTAGATTGATTCACGATGTCCTGATAACTGCCGGTGCGCTTGATACCGCATTCACTCAACTCCACGATCTGCGTGCAATTTTTGAGGGTGGTGAGACGATGCGCGATGATGAGAATAGTTAGATCCTCGTTAAGTCCTTCGATGGCTTGCATGACGGCTTGTTCAGTTTCGTTATCCAGCGCACTGGTGGCTTCGTCAAAGATAATGACATCGGCCTGCTTGTAGAGGGCGCGGGCGATACCAATGCGCTGGCGCTGGCCTCCGGATAGCCGGATTCCGCGCTCCCCAACGAAAGTTTGATACTGCTTGGGCCAAGTTTCGATTATGTCAGCGATCTGCGCCTGTTGGGCCGCTTGCCTGACGCGTTCATGGTCAATCTGGTTTGGGGGGACGCCAAAAGCTATGTTTTCTTCAATAGCACTATCGGCCAGAAAGATGGCTTGCGGCACATGAGCAATATGGGCTTGCCATGCCCGGTTATTGCTCGTCGTGACGGCTTGACCATCAATCTCCAGTGTGCCATCGGTCGGCTGTAGCAGCCCCATGACGATATCGAGCAAAGTGCTCTTGCCACTACCGGTGGTACCGATAAAGCCCACACGGCTGCCTTTGGCGATGGTGAGGTTGATCTGTTCCAGAACATATGGCGTTTGCGGACTGTAGCGGAACGCGAGTTGCTTGAGGCTGATGGTGTGCTTGAATGACAATGGTTCGGCGGCTGGCTGGTCTGCGTAGCTGGGCAGCGGCTGGTCGAGCAGGTTCAGCGTATCTTGCAGCGCAGCCTGCCCGCTCTGGATGCCGGCCCATGATCCATATGCCTGCTGCAAGACCGGCAATAAACGCTGGGCACCGAGTGCCAACGCACCGAGTATGGGGATGGCTTTGGCGATGCCATCGGCTTGCTGGGCAAGTGAATAGGCCAGCGCGGCGATCAGCAGCATACCCAGGGCTTCCATGCCGTATCGCGGGCTTGCGCTAATAAAGGCGCTGTTGCCTTGGGCGCGGCGCAGTCGAAGGTCCGCGTTGCGGTAAACCTGGCAATAGGTCGCCTGGCTACCGTCAATCAGCACATCGCGTATGCCGCCCAGCCCTTCTTGCAGGGATTTGATAACTTGAACAGACTCGCGCGCCATGCATTGGCTATCGGTCAACAGTTTTTTGCGAGTCAGGCGGATGATAAAAGCATAGATCAAACCAAATCCGCCAAATGCCACCAGTGCTATGACTGGCTCAACCGACAACAGGGCTATCAGAATGGTAATCAGCATCACACTTGCACTGATAAGCGTCAAGACGGGCAAAATAATGCTGTAGATAACACTGTTAGCCTTGCCTGCAATCCCGCTGATGACTTCGCTGCTGTTGCGGGCGCAATGTACCGCATAAGGCTGATATAACGTGCGACGGTAGATGCTGATGCCAAGGTCTGCCCCGGTGGCAAAGGATAGGCGCGTGCTGGCCCAGAGTAGCAAAAGGCGCATAGCGCCCGCGCCAAGGACCGCAGCCCCAAAAATGATGGTGAGCGGCAACAGGAGTTGCTCTGGCGCAGTTAACCCCAATGCTTTGATGATGGGCTGTGCGGCAACGTGTGCAAAGACACGCTCTGGCGCGGTTAATACACCAAGAAACGGTAACACCGCACCGATACTGAGAATCTCCGCGAACGAGGCCAGAAGCATCAGCACCAGTAGCAGCCCAAATTGCTTTTGGCGCCGCGGGCCGATGTGATGCCAGAGACGGCGCAAGAGACTGATAATGGGTTGAGTTGGGTGCATGGGATTTATTCTGCAGACTGCAATACATAATCTTTGCAGGCATGGGAAATGCCATTGGTAAGCGAGGTCGTTGACCGCCAGCCCATCTTGTTGATGCGGGCCACATCCATCGTTTTGCGCATGATGCGGTCTTCGCCATAGCCGATCTTGACCAGCG
>CAZSIO010000123.1:0-3785 GCA_964606865.1 uncultured Sideroxydans sp. | reverse complement strand
ACCCTACGCTCAAGCGGGACTGCGCAAAAGCGCGCAGCCCCTTAGCTCCACGTTATGCTCTCGGTCGCCGTCTCGCCAGAGCTGACTTTCCGCCCATGCGTCGCCGTCAGAAGTGATTCACGATTACCACTTCGTCCATTGGAAGCTGCCCCGCCCTTGGCCAAGGATCACGGGTGCCCTTGCCGATTGCAACGAACATTGCAATAGCATGGTCGACCGGCAAGCAAATCAGTTTCGCCACCTCATCGAAGTCCGAGAGGTCCATTGGGCATGAGTCGTACCCCATCGACTTGGCGGCCAGCATCAATGTTTGGGCGGCAATGCCGCATGACCGCATTGCCTCATCGCGCTGTATCTGGGGTCTTTCGCGGTAGTACTCGCCAATCGCGGTTACGATGCCCTCCCGAATATCATCGGAAGCGTTCCGCCAGTAGCGTTCGGGTTGTTTGTTCCATGCCTGTAGGTCTGCGCAAATAATCACCAACAACGAAGCATCCGTGATTTGCGGCTGCATCCACGAAACCGCACGGATTGCTTCGCGCAACTCCGGGTTGCGCACCAGAACGAACCGCCAGTGCTGGATATTGAATGCTGTCGGGGACAGCAGAGTCAACGACATGAGGTCTTCAAGTTCACGGTCTGTCATCGTGTGGTTGGCGTCAAATTGCTTGATCGCACGCCTTGTTTCGATTGCGGTTCTTACATCCATTTTTTTCTCCTGGTTGATTGTGCGTGGCTCGTTGCCAGAAGTCATACTATCGAAGTAGTTCTGATTATGTAAGAATGCACATTCTTGTCATGTAGTGACACTTTGTATACTGTGAGGATGCATGAGACATAAGCGGTACGACTGCGATTTCGGGTGCCCGGTTGAAGCCTGCGTCGAGGTCATCGGCGGCAAATGGAAGGGGATCATTCTTTTTCATTTGCTGGGCGGAACCAAACGGTTCAATGAGCTACAGCGGTTGATGCCTGCGGTAACGCAGAGAATGCTTACCCGGCAATTACGGGAACTGGAGGCCGATCAGGTCGTGGATCGTAAGGTGTATCCAGAAGTCCCGCCGAAAGTTGAGTACTCCCTTACGGAGTTCGGCAAGACGCTGGCACCGGTGTTAAAGACTCTTCAGGGCTGGGGCGTGAAGTATCTGGAACAGATTACCCAAATCAGAAAGGAGCGCGCACATGCCATGAGGGTCAGACTCGATTTAATCTGATACCCTTCTTCCATCAGTTCTCGAAGGAGATGAATGATGGCTCGCCTTCCTCGCTTCTATCTGCCCGGTCAGCCTTTGCACGTTATCCAGCGCGGCAATAACCGCGAGCCGATTTTTGCTGCGGACGCGGATTACCATTTTTATCTGCGCTGTCTGCAGGAGGCGGCTGAAACGCATTCACTCACTGTTCACGCCTATGTGCTGATGACGAATCATGTGCATTTATTGGTTACGCCCGAGTCGGAATCGAGCCTGTCGAAAACGTTGCAGTCTATCGGGCGGCGTTATGTGCAGTATTTCAATTTCACGTATCAGCGCACGGGGACGCTGTGGGAGGGGCGCTACAAAAGTACGCTGATTGATAGTGAGCGGTATCTGCTGACGTGTATGCGTTACATTGAGATGAATCCGGTGCGAGCGGATATGGTGGCGCATCCGGGTGATTATCCGTGGTCGAGTTATCGTGCCAATGCGCAAGGAAATGCGGATGCGTTGATTGCCCGGCATGAGTTGTATCAACGTCTTGGTCGCACGGATGTGGAACGTCAGTCCGCTTATCGGCAGTTGTTCCGCGCTCAAGTTGCCAAGGCGGATGCAGATGCTATCCGTGATGCCACGAATAAGGGTTGGGCTTTGGGGGATAGCCGTTTCAGCGCAAAGGTGGAGGCGTTGACGGCCAGGCGGGCAACTCCTCTGCCGCGTGGCAGGCCTAAACGGGATGTTGCGGATTAATTCGAGTCTGACCCTAATTAACTCCAAGGGCTAAAGGAGATCAGGATGGGAAGCAAAGACGCGCGGCAGGAATCCAGGTGGGCAGGTGGAACCTTCGCCGGTTTCGATCGCCCCTTGAATATCCGTTTTTGTCTCGGCCAACGATCCGGTACCCGATCATGATGAATCCGCATCTGAATGAATCCATCGAGCGGCAGCGCAAGATACTGAAAGGCTGGCTCTCTTCTTCGCTCTCCATCCTGGCGGAAGATTGCATGCAGGTATGGCCGCAGCGTGATGCGCTCGAAGCCAGACTGGTGCAGGGGATAAGCGAGCTGCGTTATTGCAAGTATCTCTACTTGCTCGACCCGAAGGCGAAGCAGATCACTTCCAACGTATATCGCGGTGGTTTGATGGAGCGGCAGTTCGGTCGCGACCGCAGCCACCGTCCTTATATCGCCGAGGCGCTCGCCGGAAGCGATTTCTCGCTTTCGGATGCCTATATCAGCCAGAACGCCAAACGCCCTTCGCTCACCGCTGTGCAGGTGGTTCGCGGGGAGCAGGGGGTGTTGCTGGGATATCTGGGGGCGGACTTTGACATGCGCGAACTTCCCGCCACCCAGGCACTGTATTTCCAGCCCGGGCAATGGATGCAACTCAAGGGCGATCCGGCGATCCGCGGCGGGCTGTTCCATCAGCAGCGAGTGGAAAGCCTGATGGACCAGCAGATCGATACCGTGCTGCATATCATCAATGAGCTCATTACGATACACGGGGTGTTCCACGCCGAGCTGCACTTTTCAAGTTCGCGCGCCACGATCTGGGAAATGAGTGACCGCTTCCGTTTTCGCCTGCATGGTATTGACGAGCTCGGCAGGCCCGATCTGTGTCTGGCGTATCCGCGCGTGGATTACCCGGCTGATGCGGAGATACCGGCAGAAGCGGTGCGCACGATACTGGACGGCTTCCGTGAGCTGCGTTTCATGGATGAGACGATCTATTTGCGCTCAGGCCGGATCAATATCTTCAATGGCATGATAGGCCTTACCTTTTCCTGCGATGGCACCCATTACATGCCGTGGCAGGAGTTCCTGGACAAGAAGCTGGACTTCCTGACGCAAGCCGGTACGGAGCAAAAGACTTGCTGATGGTATCTATCGGGCTGGCTGCAGTCCCAACAGCCGGGTAACAGGAGGCGAGAAGCCGAAGATGCCGAAGTCGAATCATCTTCAGGGCCGGTGGGTCATGGATGAATCTGAAAGGGCACTGTCCGTCTTCATCGCGTACTTCGCGTCGCACCGTCGGGGCCGGGTCTTGTATTGCAACATTTCAATCCAGCACATAACCGATAGCGTCAGCTCCCAGTGACTTCAAGCGTGAAGCTCATTCGATTGCTCCATAGATACATTGCGCTGATCCTGCTGACGCTTCTCCCCGCTCTTGGCTACGCCTCGCCGTGCAAACCCCAATTGGATGGCGCCTTCTGGGCGGAGCGGCATCTGCGGATCGTGGGGCTGGATGCGGCTTACAGTGCTTGCCCGAACTGGTTCAGCGGGGTGCGCGTGGGGGCTTCGTATTTCGCGGATGAGCGGTTCGAATACAAGGGCGTGACCGGTTCGTTGCGGTTGCAGGTTTAATTCAGAACCAACCGACAAAAAATCACCAGATCGCCCGCCAGAAATTTATGGCTTGGTGGTTTTTCTTGCAGCCGCAGATTTTGTTTTGGTTGTAGTCCCGGCTTTGGGTGTTGCGGCAGGCTTGGCGACTGGCTTGGTCTTGGCTTTTGTCGCTGTCTTCGGCGCAGTTTTCGCTTTCGCGGCTTCCTTTTTGTTCAAGGCCGCCATCATCTTGCGCCACTCC
>CAZSIO010000122.1:0-3827 GCA_964606865.1 uncultured Sideroxydans sp. | reverse complement strand
GCTGGCGGAATTGACCGAGTGGACGGCGTGGGCGGACAAGGTTCTGGTGTTTTAACTTTCCGTATGCGCACAATGTTTTTCAAACATTCCAAGGATGACAACCATGCACCACAGCAATCTGTCGCTCGCGCACGGTAGTGCCCGCCCTGTCCGAATCCGAGTTCGGCGTGCCGAAGAACTCGTTCATGCTGCTCACCACGTTCGTGGTGGCCTTCGGACTGGTCAAGGGCACGCTCAATTTCGTGGCCGGACGATTGTCCGAGCGCATGGCGTAGTGGCCGCTGTCCGCCGCCGTTTCAGGCTTCGGCATGGCCTTGCTGTATCCCAATCTCTCGGCAGCAGTGGCCGACATCTCGCACCCCAACTGGCGCGGCTCGGTCGAAGCGGCATTCTGGTTCGTGGCGGTCTCAATATTCCTGTCCGGAAGCGTATTATGGACATTCGGTGAAGAGACACTTCCACGCATTAATCCAGCTACCGTCATGGCAAACAATTCAATGGATTCAGGACCATCTACCACCCTTAATAAGAAGGGAATATGATTTTCCCGCGCTTCATCATCCGCACTGTTTACGTCACCGCCCTCGCGTTTGCCCCTCTATTTGCGGGCGCCAACGAAAATAATGCTCCCCTCAGAGCGATGGAAGCCGTCTGGACAAATGCGTTGGGCAGTACGCCCGGGACAAACGAAAATAATGAAGCCACCAAAGCGATGGAGGAATACCTCGCTTTTGTAGACTACGGTGGCGGCACCATTTCCCCTGAACAGATTCCGAAGGACGATTGGAAGCGTTTCCTTGTGATTGATGCACGCGACAAGGCACAGTTTGACAAGGAGCATATTCCCGGCGCCGTGAATCTCGAATGGCGTCTGGTGCTGGAAAATCGCGCGTCGATCCCGAAAGACAAACCGGTGCTGATCTACTGCAATAGCGGCTCACTTTCCGCCCAGGCCGGCTTCGCCTTGCGGGTCGCAGGATATGAAAATGTTCGCATTATCCAGGGCGGTTTCGCCGAGTGGAAGCGCAAAGGTGGCTTTGATGCGGCGGAGAAATCTGCGCGAACCCGGTGAGGTGAAGTGAGCGCATCGATGGTGTGATGCTGAAATCCAACAGGTGTCTGCGTCTCTCGTAGTGGGATTCACCAGCATCATTCCAGATTCACCAGGAGAATGACCATGAAACAAATCACGATTATTGGAGCAGGTTTTGCCGCACTGTCTGCGGCGCGAAAATTGCGCGAACTCGACGCAAATGTCGAGATCACCCTCGTCGCACCCAAGGCGGAGCTGATATTTCTGCCGAGCTTGATCTGGATACCTTCCGGTAAACGCAAGGCGGAGGATTTGCGCATTCCGCTCGATCGTTTTCTGAACAATTACCGCATTCGTTTTGTCGCGGGCGAAGCGACCGGTCTGGAAAACGGCGGACGCACCGTGCTAACCAGTACTGGAAAAATGGAGAACGACGGCCTGATCATTGCCTGCGGCGGGCGCTTCATCAAGAAACTGCCTGGCATCGAACACGCCATTCTGCCGTGTGAAGGCATCGCCGCCGCAGAGAAAATCCGCGAACGCGTAGCCGCACTCAAGCAAGGCAACATTGCGTTGGGATTTGCGGGCAATCCGAACGAACCAAGCGCCATGCGCGGCGGCCCGATGTTCGAATTCCTGTTCGGGCTGGATACCCAGTTGCGCCGCGAGGGACGACGGAACAAGGTCGGCCTCACTTTCTTCAATCCGATGCCAAATCCCGGCAACCGCCTCGGTGCGCGCGCGGTACAACGCCTGATGACGGAAATGGAAAAACGCGGTATCAACAAGCAACTCGGCCACAAACTGGTCGGCTTCGAGACGGACAAGGTGAAGACTGAAGGCGGTGAGTTCGCCGCCGACCTCATCATTTTCATGCCCGGTCTGACCGGCAATGCATGGTTTGACAATACCAGCCTGCCACGCTCGTCGGGTGGACTGGTCAAGGCCGATGCACAGTGCCGAGTCGAAGGATCTCCGGCGGTCTACGTCGTCGGCGATTCCGGCAGTTTCCCGGGGCCGGACTGGATGCCGAAGCAGGCGCACATGGCTGATCTGCAAGGTGAAACGGCTGCCGCAAATTTGCTGGTGGAATTGGCCGGCGGAAACCCGCAACAAACCTTCAAGGTGGAACTGCTCTGCATCGTGGATAGCCTCGATGCAGGCATGCTGGTGCGGCGCACACCGGGTGGCGAGATGTCCTTGCCGCCGCTGGGTTTGATGCACAGCGCCAAATCGTTCTTCGAATCCTGGTACTTGCGCAAATACCGGTAGTGCCGACCGATGTGTGAACTCTTTGGCATGTCATCCTCACAACCGCTGAATATGGCGCGGGAACTCAACGAGTTTCGCTTGCATGGCGGCCAGGTGGCGGATAACCCTGATGGCTGGGGGCTCACCTGGCAAGAGAATGGTACGTTTCGCCTTGTCAAGGAACCGATGCCGGCACACCAGAGCGCGCTATTTGCGCAATTATGCGGAACCACACGCTCAAGTCTGATCATCGCACATGTGCGCAAAGCGAGCTTCCCTCCTGTCATAGATATGAGCAATACCCACCCGTTTCAGCGGGTGTGCTGCGGCAAGGAATGGGTGTTCGCCCACAACGGCATGGTGCCGGACATCGTGGATATAGAATTATCCATTGGCAATTCAGTCTGCTGTCCCACCGGCGGGACGGACTCTGAATACGCCTTCTGCCATCTCCTTGATCGTATCGCTCGGCATTTCCACGGCTTACCCTCCTCTGATCCAACTACCTGGTTTGAGAATCTGGCAATGGTGAGCAGCCTGATTGCCTCGCTCGGTAAATTCAATTTTTTGATGTCGGACGGGGAGCACATGATTGCCTACGGGCATGACCGACTGCACTATCTTGAACGCTCAACCTCAGGCCAATTCGATGCTACGCCCGTCAACAGCATTTTGATTGCAACCGAGCCATTGGATGAAAATGAAAAGTGGATGACTTTTGAACCGGGCGAGTTGCGTGTTTACCGCTCCGGCAAATTGTTGGAGCGAGTAACGGCTCAAACTATGCTTCCTTCCGATTCGGTGCGTCACTAAAATAAAATTGCATGGATGTATTTGAAAGTCTGACTTCAACCAAAAACATAAAGGAGGCATGACATGATGAACGACTGGGGTAGTTATGGTGGGTGGGGGATGGGCTTCGGCATGGTGTTCATGTTGTTGTTCTGGGGGCTGGTCATTCTTGCAATCGCGGCACTGATCCGATGGCTGATGACGCAGTCATCGCCAGGCCGCAGCTCGCGCGACAAATCACCCTTGGAGATCGTGCAGGAACGTTACGCGCGCGGCGAAATCGACCGTGAAGAATACGAGCAGAAAAAGCGCGACCTTGAAACGTAAGCATGCATACGCCGCCGATCTATCTCGATTACAACGCCACCACGCCGGTGGCACTGGATGTAGCCGATGCGATCCAGCCGTTTCTGGACGTGCACTTCGGCAATCCTTCATCGTCACACGTGTATGGCTTGGCTGCCCGGAAAGCCGTCGCCGAAGCACGAATGTCGGTAGCCGAGCTTATCCATGCCAAACCTGACGAAATCGTTTTCACCGGCAGCGCAACCGAGGCCAATAATCTCGCCCTCCTCGGTATTGCCAATGCATCGGCGCAAAACCGGCGGCATCTGATCGTCAGCGCCATCGAACATCCGGCAGTCATGCAACCGGCACTGCATCTGCGCGAGACGGGCTGGGATGTGACTGTAGTACCGGTGGATAGCTACGGTCGCGTCGATCCCCGTGCCGTTGCCGCCGCTGTGCGACC
>CAZSIO010000121.1:0-3831 GCA_964606865.1 uncultured Sideroxydans sp. | reverse complement strand
ATACACAACATACTACCGGTAGTGTTTGTCTGTGACAACCGGATAAGCACGGAATGAACTTTATCGACACCCACTGCCATCTCGACGCTGCCGAATTCGGCGACACGCAAGCCGGACTGGTGCGCGCTGCCGCAGCGGCGGGCGTGAGTCGCATCGTCATCCCGGCGGTGGCGCGCGCTAATTTCGATGATGTGCGGGCGCTGTGCGAACGATTCCCTTCCTGTGCGCCGGCCTACGGCATCCACCCGATGTATGTGGACGATGCGACACCCGATGACCTCTCTGTGTTGCGCGACTATCTGGCGCAGCCAGCGACCGTGGCGGTGGGCGAGATCGGGCTGGATTTCTTCGTCGACCACTACGACCGCGCGCGGCAGGAATACTTTTTCGTCGAGCAACTGAAGCTGGCGCAGCAATATGACCTGCCGGTGTTGCTGCACATCCGCCGCGCGGCGGACGTCATCCTCAAGCACCTGCGCCAGCACAAGGTGCGTCATGGCATCGCCCACGCCTTCAGCGGCAGCCGCCAGCAGGCGGATGAATTCATCAAGCTCGGCTTCAAACTCGGTTTCGGCGGCGCGATGACCTACGCCCGCGCCACCCGTTTGCGCGAACTGGCCGCGACCCTGCCGCTGGACAGCATCGTGCTGGAGACCGACGCGCCGGACATTCCGCCCGATTTCCTTGAACGCGGCGCGCCCAACAAACCGGAATATCTGCCGCGCATCGCGCAGACGCTGGCGACATTGCGCGGCCTTTCCATCGAAGAGATTGCGCGCATCACCAGCGGGAATGTATCGTCCGTACTGCCCAAACTTTCCGCACCATCCTGACCATGCCCCATCACCCGCTTGACGATTCCCATCCGCGCCGCTTTGGCGGCATCGACCGTTTGTATGGCGAGGGCGCGCGCCTGGCCCTGCATCGCGCGCGGATTGCCGTGATCGGCGTCGGCGGGGTCGGCTCGTGGGCGGTGGAGGCGCTGGCGCGCAGCGGCGTCGGCCAGCTCACCCTGATCGATTTCGACCATATCGCGGTGTCCAACGTGAACCGGCAGATCCAGGCGCTGGACAGCACGCTGGGCATGGCTAAGACAGAAGCGCTCAAAACGCGCATCGCGGATATCAATCCCGCTTGCCGGGTGACGACGGTCGATGATTTCCTGACGGGTGAAAATATGGCGCAACTGATCGCGCCGGGCGCGTTCGATGTAGTGATCGATGCCTGCGACGAGGCGACAGTGAAGGCGGCGCTGATCGTGCATGCGCGCTTTAACAAAATTCCGCTGGTGGTGTGCGGCGCGGCGGGCGGCAAACAGGATCCGCTCACCCTGCGCGCGGCGGACATCGGCCAGGTCACGCATGATGCGCTGCTGGCGCGGGTGCGCAATCTGTTGCGCAAGGAATACAAACTGGCGCCGCGCAAGAACGGCAAGTTCGGCGCGACCTGCATCTATCTGGAACAGCCCTCGCACAAAAGCACGGCCTGCGCCACGGGCGATCTGAATTGCTCCGGTTACGGTTCGGCGGTGACGGTGACCGCGACGATGGGTTTTGCCGCCGCCGCGCAGTGCCTCGACAAACTGGCGCTGCCAACTACTTGAGCCAGCCCTTGCGCCAAAAGAACCAGAACGGCACGCTGATCGACAGCGCCATCAGACACAAAGCGAACGCATAACCAAAGCGCCAGTCCAGTTCCGGCATGAGATGGAAATTCATGCCGTAGATGGACGCGATCAGCGTCGGCGGCAGCAGGGCCACCGACACCACCGAGAACATCCGCACGATGCGGTTCTGGTTGATGTTGATGAAGCCGATGATGGCATCCATCAGGAAGTTGATCTTGTCGAACAGAAACGACGTGTGGCCGTCTAGCGATTCGATGTCCTGCAGGATCTGCCGCACCTCTTCGTTCTGTGCCGCGCTCAGCCGCTTGCTGCGAATCATGTAGGAAAGTCCGCGTTGCGTATCCATCACGTTGCGGCGGATACGGCCATTGACGTGTTCGGCATGCGCAATCTCGGCCAGTGCCGTGCTGGCCTGCTTGTCGCTCAAGGTTGAACCCAGCACGCTCTGGCTCACCGCACCCAGATCCGCGTACACCTCTTCCAGCGCATCGGCGGAGAACTCGACATCCATGCCGTACAGATCGACCAGCACATCATGGCAATTTTCGATGTTGCCGGACTCGGCTTTCAACCTCATGCGGAGCAGGCGAAATATCGGCATGTCCTCTGCATGGATGCTGATCAGCGTATTCTCCGCGAGGATGAACGCCACGGCCACGCTGCGGGAATGGCTCTCGGTACCGGACAGGAAATCCGAACGCAGATGCAGCTTGCCTTCATGCTCAAAGAAACGCGCGCTGGCCTCGATGTCGCGCAGATGCTCGGGGTTGGGCAAATTCAGATCGTAACTTTTTTCCACCCACTCGATCTCTTGCGGTGTTGCGGCGACCAGATCGATCCATACCGGGGAATCTTTGCGCAGATCGCCACCCACCTCGATGTGGAGACGGTTGAGATGTCCGGTCTTCAGGGTAAACGCATGCAGCATGGTGTTCCTCTTTACACAGCAGTCAGTTAGTTAGGCGACATCTATTCGAAAAACCGAAATTATTACTCAAGCCAACTCACTGTTGTGGGAGCCCGATTGATCGGGCGATTGGTAAGGTGACCATCGCCCGATCAATCGGGCTTCCACATTTCAGCTTCCATCTTTGTAGCTTTAATTTCTGACTGCTGAGTAAATTCACGCCGTCAATCCAGCGCCGGAGCACCGAAGCGCGCCAACACCTTGTAACGCGCACCCAACCCGTCGCGCAACGACTGCACCAGAACAAAATCTGTTATCCGCCAACATGCCGCGGGCATCGCCGGCAGGCCGGCATCGTTCCACAGTGCATGCCGCAATAGTGTGACATGCGGCTGGCAGGGACGCTGCTCAAAATGGAAGCGATGATGGGTCAGGCGCCGCTGCAAGGCCTGCACCAGCCGTTCCAATTGCGGCGGCACCCGGCCGGGTGCGGCGAAAACGATATGGTTGTGCCCCCAGTAATGGGCGGTATCGAAGCACAGTTCAAATGGCTCCAGCGCCACTTCCTGTGCCACCCACTGCAGGGCCTCCATCCGATCCGCGGCAACTTCACCCAGGAACACCAGCGTGGTGTGCAGGGTATCCGGCCGCATCAAACGCCCGCCGCAAAGTTGATGCAGACCATCCTGCCAGGCGGCCAGCGCGGTTCGTTCCCGCGGCCTGGGCCACAGTGCGAAAAAGACGCGTGCAGGTTCTTTCGGCGAGTCCATGTCGTTCATTTTAGCCGCAACCGCAGCGGGGTCGAGTGTCGTTGCGCGATGCGGTAGAATGCGCGCCTTGAAATCAAGGCATCACCATGAACGCTCGGCTACGCGAAATCCCCTACAACTACACTTCGTTCTCCGACCGCGAGATCGTGCTGCGCCTGCTCGGCAGCGAGGCGTGGGACATCATCAACACCCTGCGCGAGGAACGCCGCACCGGCCGCTCGGCGCGCATGTTGTACGAAGTACTGGGCGATATGTGGGTGCTCTCGCGCAACCCCTATCTGGAAGACGACCTGCTCGCCAACCGCAAACGGCGGCGTGCGCTGATCGGCGCGCTGTACCATCGCCTGAACGCGATTGAAGAGCGCAGACAGAACAACCCCAAGGTGGGACGCCTGCTGGACTTGACCAAGACTGCGGTGGAACGCTTTGCGGCGGATTTCGAGACGACGCTGGATTTGCGCAAACGCGCCCAGCGCGCATTGAGCCGCATCACGCGCCGCGACAACATCCAGTTCGACGGACTGGCG
>CAZSIO010000120.1:0-3845 GCA_964606865.1 uncultured Sideroxydans sp. | reverse complement strand
GTATCTACGTCGCCATCGGTCAGAAAGCGTCGACTGTTGCCAACGTGGTGCGCAAACTGGAAGAGCACGGCGCGATGGAATACACCATCGTGGTCGCAGCGACCGCCTCCGATTCCGCCGCGATGCAGTTCCTCGCACCCTATGCAGGTTGCACTATGGGGGAATATTTCCGCGACCGCGGCGAAGATGCATTGATCGTTTATGACGACCTGACCAAGCAAGCTTGGGCATATCGTCAGATCTCCCTGCTGTTGCGCCGTCCGCCCGGCCGTGAAGCTTACCCCGGCGACGTGTTCTATCTGCACTCGCGTCTGTTGGAGCGTGCCGCCCGCGTCAACGCAGAATTCGTCGAGAAGTTCACCAACGGTGCCGTCAAGGGCAAGACCGGTTCGCTGACTGCATTGCCGATCATCGAAACCCAGGCGGGTGATGTGTCCGCCTTCGTGCCGACCAACGTGATCTCCATTACCGACGGTCAGATCTTCCTGGAAGCCGACCTGTTCAACGCCGGTATCCGTCCCGCGATCAACGCCGGGGTATCGGTGTCCCGCGTCGGTGGTGCAGCGCAGACCAAGGTCATCAAGAAGCTGGGTGGCGGTGTGCGTCTGGCGCTGGCCCAGTATCGTGAATTGGCGGCGTTCGCGCAGTTCGCTTCCGATCTGGATGAAGCCACGCGCAAACAACTCGAGCGCGGCAAGATCGTGACCGAACTGATGAAGCAGTTGCAGTACGCGCCGTTGTCGGTGTCCAAAATGGCGGCAACCCTGTTTGCCGTCAACAAGGGCTATTTCGACGATATCGAAGTGCCCAAGGTGCTGGCTTTCGAAGCGGCGCTGCATGCCCAACTGGGGTCCAAAAACAAGGAACTGATGGACGCGATTGAAACCACCAAGGATCTGTCGGCAGACAACGAAAAACTGCTGGTTGCGGCGATTGATTCGTTCAAGGCAACTGCAGTTTATTAAGGCGAGGTGAGTTATGGCCGGCAGTAAAGAGATTCGCACCAAGATCAAGAGCGTGGAAAACACGCGCAAGATCACGCGTGCGATGGAAATGGTGGCAGCGGCGAAGATGCGCAAGGCGCAGGAACGCATGCGTGCCGCCCGCCCCTATGCCGAAAAGATTCGCAACGTGGCGGGGCATCTGTCGCGCGCCAACCCGGAATACAAACATGCATTTCTGGCCAAGCGCGAGAAAATCAGCAATGTTGGCCTGATCGTGGTCACCTCGGACAAGGGGCTGTGCGGTGGTTTGAACACCAATTTGCTGCGCCTGGCCGTGAACGAGATGAAGAACTGGGAAGGCGAGGGCAAGGGACTTCTGGTATGCCCGATCGGCAACAAGGGATTCGGATTCATGAACCGGATCGGGGCCAAGGTACGTTCGCACATGATCGGATTGGGCGACACGCCTCATGCCGAAAAACTGATTGGCACCGTGAAGGCGATGCTGGATGCTTACGTGGCGGGCGAGATCGACGCCATCTATTTGAGCTACAACCACTTCATCAACACCATGCGCCAGGAGCCCCGCGTCGAACAGTTGTTGCCGTTGAGCGGCGAAAAATTCGGCACCAGCGACGCCACCTGGGATTACATCTACGAGCCGGATGCGAAGAAGGTCATTGACGAATTGCTGATGCGCTACGTCGAGTCACTGGTGTACCAGGCGGTGGTGGAGAATATTGCCGCCGAACAGAGTTCGCGCATGGTGGCAATGAAAGCTGCGTCTGACAATGCGAAGAGCGTCATCAGCGAGCTCAAACTGGTGTACAACAAAGCACGTCAGGCAGCCATCACCAAAGAGATCTCCGAAATCGTTGGCGGCGCGGCGGCGCTGGAATGATTGGGCGTAACTAACATGAGCGCAGCGAATGTTGGCGGAGACCAAATCTTCAAACGCGGCGGCGCTGGAGTGAGTGGTTTTGGCAAAGAATTTCAGAATTAATTTAGACGGGGAATCTTAAAATGAGTCAAGGAAAGATTGTTCAGTGTATCGGCGCGGTGGTTGACATCGAATTTCCGCGCGACAAGATGCCCAAGATTTACGAAGCGCTGACATTGGCAGACGCCGGCAACTCTACCGCCGAAGTGGGCCTGACCTTCGAGGTCGAGCAACAACTGGGCGACGGGGTGGTGCGCACCATTGCGATGGGTTCTTCCGACGGTCTGCGTCGCGGGATGTCAGTGAAGGCAACCGGTCAGGCGATCCAGGTGCCGGTCGGTACCGGCACACTGGGCCGCATCATGGACGTGCTGGGTCGCCCGATTGATGAAGCCGGCGAGATCAAGTGCGACGAAAAGCGCGCCATCCACCAAGCCGCCCCCAAATTCGACGAGCTGTCTCCCTCGGTTGACCTGCTGGAAACCGGGATCAAGGTGATCGACCTGGTTTGCCCGTTTGCCAAGGGCGGCAAGGTTGGCCTGTTCGGCGGCGCCGGTGTGGGCAAGACCGTGAACATGCTGGAACTGATCAACAACATCGCCAAACAGCATTCCGGTTTGTCGGTGTTTGCCGGCGTGGGTGAACGTACTCGTGAAGGCAACGACTTCTACCACGAAATGACGGACGCCGGCGTTATCGACATTGAGGACTACACCAAGTCCAAAGTCGCGATGGTGTTCGGCCAGATGAACGAGCCGCCCGGCAACCGTCTGCGCGTGGCGCTGTCCGGTTTGACCATGGCTGAAAAATTTCGCGACGAAGGCCGCGACATCCTGTTCTTCGTGGACAACATCTACCGCTACACACTAGCCGGTACCGAAGTGTCCGCGCTGCTGGGCCGTATGCCTTCGGCCGTGGGTTACCAACCGACCCTGGCCGAAGAAATGGGCCGTCTGCAAGAGCGTATCACCTCGACCAAGGTGGGCTCGATCACTTCCATCCAAGCCGTTTACGTGCCGGCGGATGACTTGACCGACCCGTCTCCGGCGACCACCTTCTTGCACCTGGACTCCACCGTCGTGCTGTCCCGCGATATCGCCTCGCTGGGTATTTACCCGGCGGTTGATCCGCTTGATTCCACCTCCCGCCAACTGGATCCGCTGGTCGTGGGCGAAGAGCACTACGGCGTGGCCCGTCGCGTGCAGCAAACCCTGCAACGCTATAAGGAATTGCGCGACATCATCGCGATTCTGGGAATGGACGAACTGGCACCGGAAGACAAACTGGCTGTCGCCCGCGCGCGCAAAATCCAGCGCTTCCTGTCTCAACCGTTCCACGTGGCGGAACAATTTACCGGTGCTCCGGGAAAGTATGTTTCCCTGAAGGAAACCATCAAGGGATTCAAGGCGATTGTAGAAGGTGAATACGATCATCTGCCGGAACAGGCGTTCTACATGGTGGGCGGCATCGAAGAGGCGGTCGAAAAGGCCAAGACGCTGCAATAAACAATGGGAGCTAGCATGGCAATGACTGTACATGTGGACGTGGTGAGCGCGGAAGAACAAATCTTCTCCGGCTTGGCCGAATTCGTCGTGGTACCGGGCGAAATGGGCGAGCTGGGTATCTACCCGCGCCACACCGCGCTGCTGACCCGCATCAAACCCGGCGCAGTGCGCATCAAACGCCCCGACCAAGAGCAGGAAGAACTGGTCTATGTCTCAGGCGGGATGGTTGAAATCCAGCCAAGTGTGATCACAGTGCTGGCCGATACCGCGATTCGCGGTGCCGATCTCGACGAGGCGCGCGCACTGGAAGCCAAGCAGGCTGCTGAAGAGGCGATGAAGAATCGTACTTCCGATATCGACTACGCAGCGGCGCAAGCCGAGCTGGCGGAAGCCATCGCTCAACTGCGGGCCATCCAGCAATTGCGCAAGCACACGCACTAGGCGCTGCGGTGCTAG
>CAZSIO010000119.1:0-3847 GCA_964606865.1 uncultured Sideroxydans sp. | reverse complement strand
GGGAATTTCATGGTGCGGGATTAAACCATATCGGGCGCATAGCCGCCACGTCAGGGAGAGGATTCTTCCCGCACCCGATACCACGCCGCATACAGCGCCGGCAAGAATAAACAAGTCAGCAAGGTCGCCACAATCAGACCGCCCATGATGGACACCGCCATCGGCCCCCAGAACACCTGGCGGGTGAGCGGGATCATTGCCAGAATCGCTGCCGAAGCGGTCAACACGATGGGGCGGAAACGGCGCACGGTCGAACCGATGATCGCTTCCCAGCGCGACTTCCCGGCTTCTTCGTCTTGCCGTATCTGATCCACCAGAATCACCGAGTTGCGCATGATCATGCCGGCCAGGGCGATAAAGCCCAGATTGGCAACAAAGCCGAACGGCACATGAAACACCAGCAACGCCAACGCCACACCGATCAAACCGAGCGGCGCGGTGAGGAGCACGATCACGGTGCGGCTGACACTTTGCAACTGGATCATCAATAATGTGATGACGCCCACCAGCATCAACGGCATCACCGCTGCAATCGCTTTCCCGTTCTTGTCCGATTCTTCGATACTGCCACCCATCTCGATGCGAAAACCGGCCGGCAGCCTGGCACGTACTGCATCCAGTTGCGCATTCAACGCTGCGGATGCCGTGGCGGGCTGTGAGGTGTCCGCCATATCCGCGCGCACGATCATGGTTGGCACGCGGTTGCGCCGCCAAACAATACCCTCCTCCAGTACCGGCACCAGCCTGGCCACCTGCGCCAGCGGCACGTGGCGACCACCGGCCAGCGGCAATTCCAGATCAGGCAAGGCATTCAATGATTGCGCCTCCGCGGCTTGCCTGCCGCGCCAGACCACATCGATCAACTGGTCGCCTTCGCGGTATTGGGTGAGCGCGATGCCGTTCAGCCAGGCTTGCAGGATTTGCGCGATCTCCTGGGTGGAGGTGCCCAGTTGCCGCGCCCGATCCTGGTCCACTTCGACGCGCACGCTTTTCACTTTCTCGTTCCAATCAAGATTGATGTTTTGCAGGTGTGGGTTGGCGCGCATCATCGTCGCCACCGCAGCAGCTTGCTCACGCAGTTGCAACAGATCGTCGCCCATCACGCGGAACTGCACCGGATAACCGATCGGCGGGCCATTTTCCAAACGCACCACACGCACGCGGATGTCGGCAAAATCCGGCGCGGCAAAGCGTTGCTGAAGTCGGGACTTGAGATCTTCACGCGCTGCCAAATCTTTGGCGACAATGACGAACTGACCAAAATTATCAGCGAACAATTGTTGATCCAGCGACAGGAAATAACGCGGCGCACCGTTGCCGATGTAAGACGAGGAATACGCCACGGCGGGATCATCCTTGAGCAATTTTTCGATGCGCTGCACTTCATGGGCAGTCGCCTTGATGGATGCGCCTTGCGGCAGCCACACATCCACCATCAGCTCCAAACGACTCGCCGAGGGGAAGAATTGCTGCTGCACGAACTTGCTGAACGCCACCATTGACAGCAGGAAGATGAGCACAGTGGCGAGGATCACCTTCCAGCGATGGCGCAGGCACCAGGTGACTAGTGCACGGAAACGCCGGTAGAACGGCGTGTCATAAATATCCACACCGTGCTTTTGCGCTTTCTCGACAAGTTTTTTCGGGTCGAGCAATTTGTAGCCGATGTAAGGCGTGAACACCACCGCCACCACCCATGAAGTCAGCAGCGCGATCGTTACCACCTGAAAGATCGAGATGGTGTATTCACTGGCGGCTGATTTGGAAAATCCCACCGGGGTGAACGCGGCTGCCGTGATCAGGGTGCCGGTCAGCATGGGGAAGGCGGTCGAGGTGTAAGCGAAAGTCGCGGCTTTGAATTTATCCCAGCCCTGCTCCATCTTCACCACCATCATCTCCACCGCGATGATGGCATCGTCCACCAACAATCCCAAAGCGATGACCAGCGCACCCAGTGAGATGCGCTGCAAGTCGATGCCGAACAACTTCATGGCAAAGAAAGTGATCGCCAACACCAACGGAATCGAGAGTGCCACGACCGTGCCCGTGCGCCAGCCCAAACTCAGGAATGACACCGCCAGCACGATCAACACGGCCTCGGTCAGTGCGCTTTGGAACAGATGGATCGAACCGCGCACCACCTCGGGTTGATCCGCCACCACATGCACTTCCACCCCGACGGGCAGTTCTGCGCCGATGCGTTGCATCTCCTGTTTGAGATGCTCGCCCAGCGCGATCACGTCACCGCCTTTATCCATCACCACACCCACGCCAATCGCGGGCTGTCCGCCCAAGTGCATCTGCGGACTGGGCGGATCGGCCAAGCCCCGGCCCACCCGCGCGATATCACCCAAACGGAAATGTCTGCCATTCACCAACAGGTCGGTGTTGCGCACCCGTTGCTCACTGTCGAAACCGCCGCTTACGCGCAGCCGGATACGGTCGCTGTCGGTCTCGATAAAACCGGCGGGACTGATGGCGTTCTGTTTTTGCAATGCATCTGCCACTTGCAGCGGGGTGATCCCCAGCATCACCATGCGCTGCGGATCGACATCGACGAAGATCTTTTCGTCCTGCACTCCGATCAATTCGACCCGTTTCACATCGTGGACGCGGCGCAATTCCAGCGCGACACGGTCTGCATAGCGGCGCAGGGTAGCCAGGTCGTAGCCATCCCCGGTCAAGGCAAAGATGTTGATCTGGACATCACCGAACTCGTCATTGGGAAACGGCCCCTGCACACCCACCGGCAAGGTGTGGCGGATGTCATCCAGTTTTTTACGCACCTGCCGCCAGGATTCCGGCACCTCGGTTTTTGGCGTGAAGTCCTTGAGCACCACGAAGATCAGCGATTCGCCGGGCTTGGAGGCAGAACGCAATACATCCACCCACGGCGTTTCCTGCAATTTCTTTTCGATCCGCTCGGTCAATTCGCGTTCAACCTCCTGCGCCGTTGCGCCCGGCCACAGCGTGCGCACCACCATAACCTTGAAAGTGAAACTGGGATCTTCCGCCCGCCCCAGGCTGAAATAGGACAAAGCGCCCGCCACCGTCAACATGACGATGAGGAAAGCGATGAACTGCTTATGCTCGAGCGCCCATGCGGAAAGATTGGGCAGCTTCATTGCGCATTCCCGGAGACAAAAGGCCGAATCTGCTCGCCTGCGGTCAGCTTGTGCACCCCGGCACTGACGATGCGCTCGCCGGCCTCGATGCCGCTGGCGATCAGCGCGCCATCATCAAGATACGCCGCGACTTTGACCGGACGCAGGGAAACGCTGTGATCTGCCGCCACCACCCACAGCGCCGCCTGCTCGCCTTGCTGGAAAATGGCGGTGAGCGGCACGCGGTAACCTTGTTTTCCCTTTGCCTTGCGCGTCTCGTTGATGCGCACCCGCGCCGTCATCCCCAGTGCAACGGACGCATCCGCCGACTTGAACGCAACACGCGCGGCATAAGTGCGGCTGGCCGCGTCGGCGACCGGATTGATCTCGCGCACACGCCCGGCGATCGTTTGCA
This sequence comes from uncultured Sideroxydans sp., assembly GCA_964606865.1. Lineage (GTDB taxonomy): Bacteria > Pseudomonadota > Gammaproteobacteria > Burkholderiales > Gallionellaceae > Sideroxyarcus. The sequence continues at coordinate 328 of CAZSIO010000119.1, read as the reverse complement.
TTGGGCCGCCGGCCGCGCCGATTTGGATGGCGGCGGGCATCCCCACTTTGATGGAAGCCAAACGGGATTCCGGAATGTCGATGGCCACCTCGCGCTCCCCCTCGCGCGCAAGGCGGAACACCGGCTGCCCCGCACTGACCACCTGCCCCGCTTCGGCCAGAATGGCGGCGATCACCCCGGCGTGGTCCGCGGTCAATTCGGTATAGGCGAGCTGATTGCCGGCCAGCCCAGCCTGCGCGGCGGCGGCCTCGAATGCGGTTTCCTTCGCGTCCAGCGCGGATTGGCTGACAAAGCCCTTGTCACGCAACTCGCGGTAGCGTTTCAACTC
>CAZSIO010000118.1:0-3853 GCA_964606865.1 uncultured Sideroxydans sp. | reverse complement strand
ATTAAGTTCTAATGTGTCAAAATTTATTGATCTACAAGATTTCACCGAGCTAGAGTTCGATAGGCCATACAGGCTAGAAATCCCGGTTGAAGCAAGCAATATCTATATTGAAGACACACAGACAGGAAAAGTACTAAAGCCGAACGAGGATGCCAAGTTCATTGTCACAATCATTAAGACGATTAAGCAAGTTCCATTTTCACTAGTTTCATACAACGATATAATAGAAGTCTCTAACTTAACGAAAGCGGCGATTGCGCCAGTTACGATTGGAGAAAAAACTGCACATTTCGTGATAGAGGAGAACAACGATGGCACAAAGCGGTTTTTCATTTCACCAATAAAGAAAGCCTAACTTACATTCGCCGGAACTCACCAGAAGAGGGTGTGACCTGTCTCAATTTTACGTGAATGTCTGCTTTTTGAAGTCACAATTGACCGCTTCGAATCGGCTGCTGTCCATCGCAGTTTGGGGAAGCGGTCACTCAACTCGGCACCGCCCATTCAGTGTCAGCAAACTGAATGACACCTGCCATTCGCCAGTGCCAACCTCAACGACAGCAGTGGCCGAGGAATCAGCCCCTTGAAGCACTTTGAATGATTGATGTTCAGGGCGAGCACAGATGCTAGGCGATGACTGTGCTCTCAATGCGTTGCATTCCCGCAAGTACATCGTGAAGCTTTTCTTCCGCCAGATATAGATCGTATTTCGTTTGCATGTCGACCCATAGCTGCGGGCCATTGCCCAGCAGTGCGCCTAGGCGAAGTGCCATCTCGGGAGAGACACCACTACGTTCCGCCAATACTGCATGCAGCGTTTGGCGAGAGACGCCAAGATTTCTGGCGAACTCGCTAACCGACATTCCCAGGTCGGGTAGAACGTCTTCGCGCAAGATTGCGCCAGGATGTGTGGGTTTGCGCGTACGCATGTTGCCTCCTAGTGATAGTTTTCCAAATTGACCTTCAATGCATTCTCACCATGCCATTCGAAGGTGATGCACCAGGGTCCGTTAACATGAACGCTATAACGCTTTGGTTTGCCCTGTAATGGATGAAAGTCAAAACCGGGCAAGTTCAATGCATCAGGCGTCTTGGCAATATCGATGGCATCAAGTCGCCTAACGACCCGATCAACCAAAGACGCCTGCACCTTGGCGCTTTTGCCCTTCTCAAATAGCTCTTGCAGACCTTTGTGGGAGAACGATTCAATCATGGTGCAACTGTAAGGCACGCCTTTACAGAAGTAAAGTCTTCTAGTCTGTGTGAATCTGCGAATCAGGTTTTGCTATTCACCATATCGAGCGCCACCGCTTCCGCCACTTCGATACCGTCCACCGCTGCCGACAATATCCCGCCCGCATAACCCGCGCCTTCGCCCGCCGGATACAAGCCTTTGATGTTGATGCTCTGGAAATCAACCCCGCGCTTGATGCGCACCGGCGACGAGGTGCGCGTCTCAACGCCGGTCAGCACCGCATCGTCCATATCGAAGCCCGTGATCTGCTTGCCGAAGGCGGGCAGCGCCTCGCGGATGGCGGCGATGGCGTAGGCGGGCAGGGCGCTGGAGAGGTCGGCGGGTGTCACGCCCGGCGTGTAGGAAGGAACGACTTCGCCGAGTTGCGTCGAGGGGCGGCCGGCGAGGAAATCACCGACCCGCTGCGCCGGAGCGTTGTAGTTTTTGCCGCCGAGTTCGAAGGCGCGCGCTTCCCACCTGCGCTGGAATTCGACGCCGGCCAGCACGTCGCCCGGAAAATCTTCCGGCGTGATGCCGACCACGATGCCGCTGTTGGCGTTGCGCTCGTTGCGCGAATACTGGCTCATGCCATTGGTCACCACGCGGCCTTCTTCCGAGGTTGCCGCCACCACCGTGCCGCCGGGGCACATGCAGAAACTATAGACAGAGCGCCCGTTTTGGGCGTGATGCACCAGCTTGTAATCCGCCGCGCCGAGTTGCGGGTTGCCCGCGTTGACCCCGAAGCGCGCGCGGTCGATGACCGACTGCGGATGCTCGATGCGAAAGCCGATGGAGAAGGGCTTGGCCTCCATGGATACGCCGCGCCGGTGCAGCATCTCGAAGGTGTCGCGCGCCGAGTGTCCGACCGCCAGCACCACATGGCGGGTGGCGATGCGTTCGCCGTTCGCCAGCAACACGCCGCGCACCCGGCCATCGTCGATTTCGAGGTCCGTCACGCGGCTCTGGAAGCGGAACTCCGCGCCGAGTTTTTGCATGGCATGGCGCATCGTTTCCACCATGCCGACCAGACGGAAGGTGCCGATGTGCGGATGGCTCACGTACAGGATTTCTTCCGGCGCGCCGGCCTGGACGAACTCGCTCATCACCTTGCGCCCGAGATGGCGCGGGTCCTTGATCTGGCTGTAGAGTTTGCCGTCGGAGAAGGTGCCCGCACCGCCTTCGCCAAACTGCACGTTGGACTCCGGATCGAGCTTGCCCTGGCGCCATAAACCCCAGGTATCCTTGGTGCGTTCGCGCACTTCCTTGCCGCGTTCGAGGATGATGGGCTTGAAACCCATCTGCGCCAGCAACAGTCCGGCGAACAGGCCGCACGGCCCGCTGCCGATGACCACGGGGCGTTCCTGAAAATCCTGCGGCGCCTGCGCCACGGTGCGGTAGCGCATGTCCGGCGCCGGGCCGACATGCGGGATGTTCTGCGCGAGCAGCGCGGCTTCGTTGCGCACTGCCACATCCACGGTATAGACCAGCATGATCGCGTTTTTTTTGCGCGCATCATGGCCGCGCCGGAAGATCGAAAAGTCCAGCAGTTCCGAGGCGGCGATGCCCAATCGCTTGAGGATCGCGGCCTTGAGATGGTCGGCAGGATGGGTGAGCGGCAGGCGGATTTCGGTGAGGCGGAGCATGCCGCTATTCTACCCGATGCCGTCCGCGTTATCCTTGCGCGCGGTACAATCCGGGCGGAGGTTCAAATGCGTATCGTCGGAAATAAAAACTGGAATCCCATCCCTTCTTCACCGCAGGAGGCGATGCATCGCGGAATGCGTCTGGATGCCCTGATCAATTCGCTGGCGATTCCGGATTTTCGGCCCAGAGGTGTCTTTCGGGGGCCGCGGTCCATGTTTGCTGCAATGGATGCAGAACGTGCCGGAAAGATCAGGGAGTGGGTGAATGAACACACCAGATCTGCATAGACTGCTCGATGCGCTGCAAAAGAACGGCGTGAATTACATTCTGGTGGGGGGGCATGCGGTTCGCCTGTATGGATTCAACCGGGCCACGGAAGATGTTGATCTGCTGGTTCCGTTTGATACAGAGAATGGCACACGCCTGATCCATAGTCTGGATTTCCTCAAATCCGCCAAGGAATTGCAGGACTGGTGGTTCTCGCAAGAAGCGAACGCGGATGAGATTCAAAATATTCGCGTTGCCGATGAGCTGGTGATCGACATCCTCTTTTCCGCGAACGGCGAGACCTATGAATCGTTGCGGCCCTATATCAGAAAGATTGAGATCGATGGCGTAACGATACCAACGCTGAATGTGGAGGGTCTGTTAAAGACCAAGACGAGCCAGCGCGAAAAGGACGCGATCGATCGTCAGTTCCTGTTGCAGTTAAAAAATTCCTGAACATGGCCAAAGCAAAAACGATTTATTCCTGCACCGAATGCGGCGGACAGTCGCCCAAATGGCAGGGCCAGTGTCCGCACTGCGGCGCGTGGAACACGCTGGTCGAGACCGTTGCGGAAGCGCTGCCGGCGGCGGGCAAGAACCGCTACAGCGCGCTGGCGGCATCGGGCCAGTTGCAGCAACTGGCGCAGGTGGAGGCGAGCGAAGTGTCGCGCACGCCGACCGGCATCGCCGAATTCGACCGGGTGCTGG
>CAZSIO010000117.1:0-3857 GCA_964606865.1 uncultured Sideroxydans sp. | reverse complement strand
ACCGGGGATGGGATTTCTTCTGGCCACCGCACTTCTCCTTGCGGGCTGCAGCAAACCGCCGTTTTACCAGGAGCAGGCTTACGTCTTCGGCACCATCGTCGAGGTCAGCATCTACGGTGAAACGGAGGGCAAGGCAAAGCAGGGCGCAGCGGCCGTGATGCGCGAATTTCAGCGCCTGCATGATCTGCTGCATGCGTGGAAGCCTTCGGCCTTGAGCGAGCTGAATGCGGCCATCGCGCAGGGCAAGAACACGAAAGTCACGCCGGAATTGGCCGCAATGCTGCAAGGCGCGGCGCAGCTTTCGGCGCAGTCCGGCGGCCTGTTCAATCCGGCCATCGGCGGCCTGATCCAGACCTGGGGTTTTCAGGCGGACGAGTTCAAGTCGGTATTGCCGGATGAGAAAAAGATCGCCGCGCTGGTCAGGGCAAACCCGCAGATGAGCGATTTGAGCTTTTCATCGGCGTGTTCCCTCACCCCCAGCCCATCTCCCGCCTGGAGAGGGGAGCTTTGCCTCGGCAGCAACAATAAAAGCCTGCAGCTTGACCTCGGTGGTTACGCCAAAGGCGATGCGCTGGACCGCGCGGCGGACATTCTGAAACAGCAAGGCATCCACAATGCGCTGATCAACATCGGCGGCAACGTACTGGCACTGGGCACACATGGCGACCGTCCGTGGCGTGTTGGCATTCAGCATCCGCGCAAACCCGGCCCGCTGGCGACGCTGGCGCTGCACGACGGCGAAGCGATCGGCACTTCGGGCGATTACCAGCGCTATTTCGAGCTGGCCGGCAAACGCTATTGCCATCTGATCGACCCGCGCAGCGGCTGGCCGGTGCAGGGGGTGCAGGCGGTGACCATTCTGACGCACGGTGCGCGCGCCGGTTTGTTGTCGGACGCGGCTTCCAAACCCTTGTTCATCTCAGGAGCGGCGGGATGGCGCGCGGCCGCGCGGCAGATGGGGATCGACGCTGCGCTGCTGGTCGATGCTGACGGCAAAGTGCATCTCACCGGCGCGATGCAGAAACGGCTAGAATTCGGCGACGATAAAACGACATGGGACATCGAGCATTGAAACCGGACGATCCATTGCAGCAAAATATCCGCCGCACGGCAGGCTTGCATGCGCTGAATAAGATCCGCGCACTGGTCGAGGCCGATCTGGCGGATGAGTCGTACAAGGCGCGTGCGTTGCGCTGGCTGCGGCGCTACGGCTGGCTGGTGGTGCCGCTGCTTGCGCTGCTGGCGGCGTATTTATTGGGAGTGCGGTGATGGCGGGGATTTTGGTGGTGGCACACAACGATCTGGGCAACAGCCTGGTCGATTGTGTCAAGCATGTGCTGGGCGCGGTACCGAACAATGTGCGCGTGCTGTCGGTTCGCGCGCACGACGATCCGCAGCAAAAATTGGCGGAAGGGCACGCGCTGGTGCGGCAACTGGACAAGGGCAACGGGGTGCTCATCCTGGCCGATATCTACGGTGCCACGCCAAGCAATGTCGCGCGCCAGCTCTGCCGCGCCGAGCACATCATGGGCGTGGCCGGAGTGAACCTGCCGATGCTGTTGCGCGTGGTGTGCCATCCCAGCAAGAGCATGCCCGAACTGGCGCAGATCGCCCTGGAAGGCGGGCGCGAGTGCATCGTGCCAATGAACCCCGAAGAACAGGAACAGAGCCATGCGGCAAAATGACGCGCAAATCATCAACAAACTCGGCTTGCATGCCCGCGCCTCGGCCAAACTGAGCCAACTCGCCACCCAATATCCCTGCGAAGTCTGGCTGTCGCGCAACGGCAAGCGCGTCAATGCAAAAAGCATCATGGGTGTGATGATGCTGGCTGCCGCCAAAGGATCGACCATCGCCGTCGAGACGGTGGGCGAGCGCGAGGAGGAAGCCATGACCGCCATCCTCGCACTGATTGGCGACTATTTCGGAGAAGGTGAATGATGCACGACATCTCCTTGCACCTGATACCTCACGCGGAGACGCGGAGGTCGCGGAGAAATCTACCAAGCGATCCACGCGTTTCCGCCCCTGCGCGTGAAATGCCTTACCTATCGCGTTCACCGAGTCAGCCATGAGCTTTACCCTCCACGGCTTGCCCGTCTCCAGCGGCATCGCCATCGGGCGGGCGCATCTGGTTTCGCACACCTCGCTCGAGGTTGCGCATTATGTGCTGTCAAAAGCCCGGGTGCCGGAAGAGGTCGCGCGCCTGCAAACTGCTTTGCAAACCACCCGCGACGAATTGCGCACCCTGCGCGCCAACCGCCCGCAACAGGCGGCGGCCGAGTTCGATGCTTTTCTCGACTTGCATTTGATGATCCTCGGCGATGAGCACATCAGTCATGCCGCGCTGGAGATGGTGAAAAACGAACAGTGCAATGCCGAATGGGCGCTGAAAACGCAGATGGACGCCCTGGTGACCCAGTTCGAGGCGTTCGATGATGCCTATCTGCGCGAGCGCAAGACCGATGTGATCCAGGTGGTCGAGCGCATCCTCAAAGTGCTGGGCGGTCATCCCGGCCACGTGCCGCCCGAGCCGCAGCACGAGGGCGAAATGGTGCTGGTGGCGCACGACGTCAGTCCGGCCGATCTGATCCAGCTCAAGCCGCACCAGTTCTGCGCGATTCTTACCGATCTGGGCGGCGCGACTTCGCACACCGCCATCGTCGCACGCGGCCTGAACACGCCGTGCGTGGTCGGCCTGCATCACGCGCGCGAACTGATCAAGGATCGCGACATGCTCATCGTCGATGGCGAGCAGGGCGTGGTCATCGTCGATCCGGACAAGAGCCTGCTGGCGGAATACAAACTGCGCCAGAGCGAATTGGCGCTGGAACGGCAGAAACTGAAGCGGCTGAAGACCGCGCGCGCCACCACTCTGGATGGCACACGCATCGAATTGCAGGCCAACATTGAAATGCCGACCGACGTCGCGCAGGTGCTGGACAATGGCGCCGCCGGCGTCGGCCTGTTCCGCAGCGAATTCCTGTTCCTCAACCGTGACGATCTGCCGGGCGAGGAAGAACAGTTCGAGGCTTATCGCACCGTGCTGGAAGGCTTGAAGGATATGCCGGTCACCATCCGCACCTACGACCTCGGCGCGGACAAGCAGCTCAAGGGCGAAACCCGTGTCGCCAGCAACCCGGCGCTTGGTTTGCGCGCCATCCGCCTGTGCCTGGCCGAACCGCAGTTGTTCCGCACCCAGTTGCGCGCGCTGCTGCGCGCCTCGGTGTACGGCAATCTGAAAATTCTGGTGCCGATGTTGTCCGGCGCGTCCGAGATCATCCAGACCCTGCAACTGATCGAGTTGGTAAAACAGGAATTGGCGGCGGAAAACGTACCGTACAAAGCCGATGTGCCGGTCGGCGGCATGATCGAGATCCCCGCTGCTGCGCTGGCGCTCGGCGTGTTCATCAAGAAACTCGATTTTCTTTCCATCGGCACCAACGACCTGATCCAGTACACGCTGGCGATCGACCGCACCGACGAGGAAGTCTCGCACCTGTACGACCCGCTTCACCCGGCTGTGCTGGAGTTGCTGGCACAAGTCATCGGCGCGGCCAACAAAGCCGGCGTGCCGATCTCGGTGTGCGGCGAAATGGCGGGCGAACTGGCCTATACGCGCCTGCTGCTCGGCTTCGGCCTGCGCCAGTTCTCGATGAACCCGACCCAGTTGCTCGCCACCAAACAGCGCGTGCTAACCAGCAACCTCGCAGAGATTACCCCGCTCGCGCAAAAGATCCTGCGCGCAGACGATCCGCTCAAGATACGCGAGCTGCTGGACAAACTGAACGCCACCTGAACCTTACTCAGCAGTCAGAAATTAAAGCTACAAAAATGGAAGCTGAAATGTGGGAGCA
>CAZSIO010000116.1:0-3860 GCA_964606865.1 uncultured Sideroxydans sp. | reverse complement strand
ATCGGCATGAACCGCGATGAAGTCATCAGCAACCTCGGCACCATTGCCAAATCCGGTACACGCGAGTTCTTCTCCAGCCTGTCCGGCGACCAGCAGAAAGATGCGAATCTGATCGGGCAATTCGGCGTTGGTTTCTATTCTGCCTTCATCGTGGCGGACAAAGTGGTGGTGCTGACCCGCCGCGCCGGTGAACATCCCGACCAGGGTGTGCGCTGGGAATCGGATGGCGGCGGTGAGTTCGACATTGAGATGGTGAACAAACCGGCGCGCGGCACCGAGATCACCCTGCATCTGCGTGAAGGGCAGGATGATCTGCTGGCCGGTTACAAGCTGCGCGAGATCATTCGCAAATATTCCAACCACATCGTGCAGCCCATCCTGATGAAAAAAGAAGAATGGAAAGACGGCGTGCAGCAAATCAGCGACGAAGATGAAACGGTCAACCAGGCCTCGGCACTGTGGGCGCGCAGCAAGAACGACATCAGCGAAGACGAATACAAGGAATTCTATAAGCACGTCGGCCACGACTACGACGAACCGTTGGCGTGGAGCCACGCGCGGGTCGAGGGGCGGCAGGAATATACCCAGTTGTTGTATATCCCCAAGCACGCGCCGTTCGATTTGTGGGACCGCAACGCGCGCCACGGCATCAAGCTGTACGTGCGCCGCGTATTTATCATGGACGATGCCGAACAACTGATGCCGCTGTATCTGCGTTTCGTGCGCGGGGTGGTCGATTCGGCCGATCTGCCGCTCAACGTCTCGCGCGAGATATTGCAGGAATCGAAGGATATCGAGGCGATCCGCAAGGGCTGCACCGGCAAGGTGCTGGGCTTGCTGGCCGACATGGCAGAGAAGGAGCCGGAGAAATACACCACCTTCTGGAACGAATTTGGTCGCGTGCTGAAGGAGGGCGTGGGGGAAGACTTCGCCAACAAGGACAAGATCGCCGGTTTGCTGCGTTTCGCCACGACCCATAGTGACACAGCGGATGAGACGGTGTCTTTCGCCGACTATATCGCGCGCATGAAGGAAGGGCAGGACAAGATCTATTACGTCAGCGCCGAGACCTTCAATGCGGCGAAGAACAGCCCGCATCTGGAAGTGTTCCGCAAGAAAGGCATTGAAGTGCTGCTGTTCTCGGAGCGCGTGGACGAGTGGATGCTGAGTTACCTCACCGAATTCGACGGCAAGCAGTTGGCTTCGGTGGCCAAGGGCGATCTCGATCTGGGCAAGCTGGAGGACGAAGCCGAGAAGAAAGCGCAGGAACAGGAGGCCGACGAATTCAAGCCGCTGGTTGAGAAGATCAAGGCCAGTCTCGGTGGGCGGGTGAAGGAAGTGCGCGTCACCCATCGATTGACCGACTCTCCGGCCTGTCTGGTGGCGGATGAGCACGACCCGAGCGGCAATCTGGCGCGCATGCTCAAGGCGGCCGGACAAAAAGTGCCGGACTCGCAGCCCATCCTCGAAATCAACCCGAAACATCCGGTGGTGTTGCGGCTCAAGTCCGAGGAAAAACGTTTCGACGACTGGGCTGCGGTGCTGTTCGACCAGGCCCAGCTCGCCGAGGGCGGCCAACTCGATGATCCGGCCGCTTTCGTTAAACGCATCAACCAACTGATGCTGGAGATGGGCAAGGGTTAGCAGAAACGTAATATTAGTTGCAGGTCATGTTTGCCTGTCTGGTAAAACGCGCCCCTGTAGGAGCCCGATTCATCGGGCGATAGCATCTCCATATATTCCCTTCGCCCGATGAATCGGGCTCCTACAGGAGTGAACTCGCGACACCATTAAAATCTCTGCACCCACTCGGGAGGGACATGCAATGAACAGATCACGCCGTCGTCTGCTGAAACAACTGACTGCCTTGGGGTTGTTGTCCGGGGCGGGCATTCCCGGTCTGATCCGCAATGCGCTGGCTGCCGGAAACTATCCTGTGGTGCAGGGCATGCACAAGATCAGGGGCGAGGTCCGCATCAACGGCAAATTCGCGCGGGAAGGGCAGCCCGTGCTGCCGGGCGACAAGGTCACGACCGGTGTGGACAGCGAGGCTATTTATGTAATAGACGGCAATGCCTTCCTGCAACGCGGCAACAGCGTGGTGCAGTTCGGCAAGGAGGCGGCGAAGGAGTTTTTCCGCGTCGTCAGCGGCCGGATACTTTCGGTGTTCGAGCGGGGCGAAAAACGTCTGGTGGTGCCTACCGCCGCCATCGGCATCCGCGGCACCGCCTGCTATATCGAGGCCGAGCCGAAAAAAGTGTATTTCTGTCTCTGCTACGGCACGGCCGAAGTCGAGCCCGGGGCGGAGCCGGGTCGGGTGGAGCGTATCACCACCACACACCACGATCATCCCATCTACATCCATCACGACAAGGGCATGCCGTCCATGGTGAATGCCAAGGTCGTCAATCACACCGATGCCGAATTGATCATGCTGGAGTGGCTGAACCGGCGCAGGCCGCCGTTCTACGGTCTGGGTTTGACCGAATACTGATTTCACACGGATATTTTCGCGGCGCAGTCCGGACCGGGAAGTCCGCTCCGCCGGGAGAATTCACAGTTTTGATGCCTGCCTTGTGCTAGAATGCGCGCCCTTTGAATTCCACTCAGGTAGCACTTCATGTCCCGCGCACTTCGCAACATCGCCATCATCGCCCACGTTGACCACGGCAAGACCACGCTGGTTGACCAACTTTTGAGACAAAGCGGCACCTTCCGACTCAACCAGAAGATGGACGAGCGGGTGATGGACAACAACGATCTGGAAAAAGAGCGCGGCATCACCATTCTGGCGAAGAACACCGCCGTCGAATATAACGGTACCCACATCAACATCGTCGACACACCGGGGCACGCCGACTTCGGCGGCGAGGTGGAGCGCGTGCTGGGGATGGTGAACGGCGTGCTGCTGCTGGTGGATGCGGTGGAAGGCCCGATGCCGCAGACCCGCTTCGTGACCAAGAAAGCACTGGCGCTGGGCTTGAAGCCCATCGTCGTGATCAACAAGATCGACCGTCCCGGCGCGCGTCCGGACTGGGTGCTGAACCAGACGTTCGATCTGTTCGATAAGTTGGGTGCCAACGATGAGCAGCTCGATTTCCATGTGATCTATGCATCCGGCCTGAACGGCTGGGCCTGCCTGGATTTAAAAGATGCCCCGTCGCACGGTGGATCCGCTTCCGATATGAAGCCGCTGTTCGAGACCGTATTGAAACATGTGCCAACCCCGCCGGGCGATCCGGATGCGCCGCTGCAACTGCAACTGGCCGCGCTGGATTATTCAACATTTACCGGACGCCTCGGCATTGGTCGCGTGCTCAACGGGCGCATCAAGCCCGGCCAGCAAGTGGTGGTGATGAACCATGACAAGCAGATCAGTTCCGGCCGCATCAATCAGGTGCTCGGCTTCCAGGGTCTGGAGCGGATACCAGTGGAGAGCGCCGAGGCGGGCGACATCATTATCATCTCCGGCCTGGACGAGATCGGCATCGGCGTCACCATTTGCGACAGGGATAATCCGGTCGGCCTGCCGGTTCTGGGGGTGGACGAGCCGACGCTGACCATGGACTTTATGGTCAACAGCTCGCCGCTGGCCGGCACCGAAGGCAAGTTCGTCTCCAGCCGCCAGATCCGCGACCGCCTCAATAAAGAGTTACTGACCAACGTGGCGTTGAAAGTCGAAGACACGGCCGATGCCGATGTGTTTCGTGTCTCCGGTCGCGGCGAATTGCATCTGACCATCCTGCTGGAAAACATGCGCCGCGAGGGTTTCGAGCTGGCGGTGGGCAAACCGCGCGTGGTGTACAAGGAAATCAACGGCGAAAAATGCGAGCCATATGAGAACTTGAGTATCGATCTGG
>CAZSIO010000115.1:0-3908 GCA_964606865.1 uncultured Sideroxydans sp. | reverse complement strand
GGCGCCTCGAAGGTGATCAGCGGATCGAGCGCCCATTTGGCATCTTCCTCGCTCAGCACTTTGCCGATGCACCAGGCGAGATAGCGATAGAAATGATAGTCAGGCCCCGCCTCATCGTAACCGAACTCGGCATACTCTCCCGCGCGGCGGTTGAGATGGTCGATAAAGTCCTGCTTGCAGGTCTTCAGGTCGGCGTCGAGCAGGCGGCTGCGATTCTCGGCATAAGTCTCGCCGACCCGATTCGCCAGATTGCCGGTGAAAACAGTGCGGCCTTCCGCGTCAAGCTGGCGGTACACGATGCGGTCCGCCACCAGTACGAGGAAGATGAGGAACTCGGCCAGAAAATCGAAATACTGAAACCCTACCTCGACCTCTAAGTTCGATTGGCGCGTGTTCTTCAGCGCGTTGTCGGCGATGCGCCAGAGCGTGAAGGCGAGCGCGTCGGACAGCTCCTGCGGCGAGCGGGCGCGGCCTTCCCTGAACCAGCGGCTTTTGATGCGGATGGCCACGCTCGTCTAACCCTTGCGGATGTAGAACTCGTGCACGCCGGCACCGGCTTCGATCGTTTCGAGCAGGGTCATGCCGGTGGCGGAGGCCCAGCCGCCGATGTCGGATGCCACCCCGGGGCAGTCGCTGACCAAGCGCAAGACTTCGCCGGTCTGCATGCCATTCAGCAGCTTCTTGGCTTCGACGATGGGGCCGGGACAGACCGCGCCGCGAATGTCCAGTGAAACATTGGCCTTGAGGCGGTTGGCGGCCTCGCCTTTCTGGATGTGATAGCCGGTGCCGCCACCCGCCATCTTCTCGGTCTTCAGGATCTGGTTTCCGGTTTGTTTGGCCCAGGCGAACAGATCGTCGGGTGTGCCGGGGCAATCCGACACCAGCAGCAGCACCTGGCCCTCGCTCAATTCGTCCATCATGCGCTTCGCGCCAACGAGCGGCCTTGGGCAGGATAGCCCCTTCATGTCGAGTACAACGTTGACCATATCCATCTCCATTTCGATCTCCTTAATAACCGCCTTTGCCCAGCGGTTGGGGTAGTCCGGCAACCTTTGCCGCTTGCTTGCCGGGTCCCATCGGGAACAGGTCATATACCGCCTTGCTGTCCGCTTCCGGCCAGAACTCATTGATGTCTTTCAGCATGCCACGGAAATGCGGGGTGTGCCCGTGTTCGCGGTATTGCTCGCGCATGTAATTGATGATTTCCCAATGTCTGGGGGTCAATTCTATGCCTTCTGCCGCAGCGATTACATTGACCACTTCCTCGCTGTAATCGGGTTCCAGCAGAAAACCATCATCATCGGTCTCAAGTTCATTGCCTGCGACGACATATCCCATCTTTAATTCTCCTTACTATCAAGTTAACAGACATGGCGAGTAGCCACCCCTGATGATGAAACTCGCCATGCCCGTTTCCCCCTATCCAACTTTCCCCTGCAAGCGGGAGAAAAAGCAAACGAGAAAGGCGATTTTTACGTTAATGCAACGATCAATCCAAACCGGTAATGGCCTTGTACGGTAAAAACACGCCACAGCCGTAACATCGCGCAGCCCCCAAGCCGTTGCCTTGCAGGCGCAGCGACTCCTCCGGTTTGAGGTCATGCACGACCAGACTGTACCCCCTGATTTCGCGCTCGCCGCTTTTAAGAATGCTGCGTTTGCCGCAGATCAGGTTGGCTCCAACACCCATCGCATCCAGATCGCTGCGAATTTCCCGCATGAACGCGAGCTCATCTTCGGAGCCGGTGACCAGTGGCGCGTGCAGGGTCGGGTGGGGTTGCAGCGCGCGCACGTGCGAGCTGCCGAGTTGAATTTGATGGCCGTCGATCTCCAGCATTTTCCCGCAGAGTGCGGCGGCGACTTCAGCCATTTCATGCGGCAAACGAATCACCAGTTTGGTGCGTTTGGCCAGCAGCAGTTTGCCTTCATTGCCCGACAGGCGGAATGGAACGATGCCCACGGCGGTGGATTCTCCCAGCCTGGGGGCGTGGTGCAATAATGCGTCCCACAAGGCGAAGGGGTAGGTTGCAGGCAGCGTGATTCCGCTTATGTCGATAGAGACTTCAGTTATTGCGATGCGCGGCATGCTTCCATCACTCCTTTTTCTGGTTTGCCACCCAGGATTGCATGGTGGCAGCCCAGCGTTCCGCAGTTTGCGCATCGATGTCGAAAATGGTGAAGCGCTTGCCCTCGCGAATGCGGACTCGTAACAGGCTCATTCCGCCCGCTGCATGGTCTATTTGTTGCAGTTCGATCTGTTGTCCGCCCAAAGGAACGGTCAATTTGTCCAACTCTGTTATTGAGGTCATCTCTTGATTCTCCAGCCACCCAACATATTGCGTTCAAAAAATTGAACGATTGTGGACAGTGGCGCAAGTCTATATGGAATACTACCCATTATGGAATACTACCTGTGCGGCGAAATGGCCTACCCATTAGGGTTATTTTGCATAGTAGCTACGGGTAATGGTTGGAGTTGAACTTGCCACGTAGTATCCTCAACCAGAAAGAATCTGGGTCGTTTCGCAAGGAACCGAACCCATACGTATCCGGAATTTCAGGCCGCCATGCAAGATCGTCTGGCGTAACGCGATTGAATTGAAAGGAAAACATTATGGCAAAAAAACTGCACGACACTCCTAATCTTGATCAACTCGAAAGCGGCCCATGGCCCAGTTTCGTCACTGGCCTGAAGCACCTCGCCAAGGATAAGGATTCCATGGTTGACCTGCTGGGACAACTGGAAGAATCCTACAAGACGAAAAAAGGTTACTGGAAGGGCGGCACAGTTGGCGTGTTCGGTTATGGCGGTGGCGTGATCCCGCGCTTTACCGAACTGAAAAATGCCGACGGCACCCCAAAATTCAAGGATGCCGCCGAGTTTCACACGCTGCGCATCCAGCCGCCGGCGGGTATGCATTACGATACCGCCACGCTGCGCCAATTCTGTGACATCTGGGAAAAGCACGGTTCCGGTCTGATCGCCTTTCACGGCCAGTCTGGCGACATCATGTTCCAAGGCGCAACCACAGACAATGTGCAAGTGGCCTTCGACGAGATCAACGAAATGGGTTTCGATATGGGCGGTGCCGGCCCGGCCGTGCGCACTTCGATGTCCTGCGTCGGTGCGGCGCGTTGCGAACAGTCCTGCTACGACGAAGCCAGCGCCCATCGTGCGGTGCTGAACACCTTCCTCGATGACATGCATCGTCCTTCACTGCCCTACAAATTCAAATTCAAGTTTTCCGGTTGCCCCAACGACTGCATGAACGCGATCCAGCGTTCCGATATGGCAGTGATCGGCACCTGGCGCGACAACATCCGCACCGACGAAGCGCTGGCGAAGAAGTGGTTCGCCAAGCACGGGATGGACGAGCTGGTGAACGACATCGTGGCGCGCTGCCCGACCAAGACTTTCCAGGTCAAGGAGATCGGCAAGATCAAGAAGGGCGAGCACATCTCCAGTGTGGCGGTGAGCGATACGCATGCCATCGAGATTAATAATCAGGACTGCGTGCGCTGCATGCACTGCATCAATGTCATGACCGGTGCGCTGGCTCCCGGCAAGGACAAGGGCGCAACCGTGCTGATGGGCGGCAAGAGCCACCTGAAGATCGGCGGCCTGATGGGTACTGTGGTCATCCCGTTCATAAAGCTGGACACCGAAGAGGATCGGGAAAAGCTGATCGATTTCGGCCAGCGCGCGATTGACTTCTTTGCCGAGAACGCACTGGAACACGAACGCACCGGTGAGATGATCGAACGTATCGGCCTGGCCAACTTCCTGGGTGCGATGGAACTCGACGTCGATCCATCGATGATCAATTCGCCACGCATGAACCCTTACGTCCGTACCGATGGTTGGGACGCCGAAGTCGCCAAGATCAATGCCAAAAAGCAAGTTGCCT
>CAZSIO010000114.1:0-3929 GCA_964606865.1 uncultured Sideroxydans sp. | reverse complement strand
CTGCTCGCGTTCATTTTAGCAATCGTCGTGCTGGTGGTGTTCCACGAGTTGGGACATTACATGGTCGCGCGCTGGTGCGATGTCAAGGTGCTGCGCTTCTCGCTCGGATTCGGCAAGGTGATGTACGCCAAACGTTTTGGCAACGGCGAGACGGAATGGGTGATCTCCGCCATTCCGCTCGGCGGCTACGTCAAGATGCTGGACGAGCGCGAAGGTGAGGTGTCCGCAACGGATTTGCCGCGCGCGTTCAACCGCAAGCCGGTGTTGCAGCGCATGGCGATCGTGGTGGCCGGGCCGGTCGCCAATCTGTTGCTGGCGGTGCTGTTGTACTGGGCGTTGTTCATTTACGGCGTGCCGGGCGTCAAGCCGGTATTGGGCGAGGTCAAACCCGGCACCCCGGCGGCCATGGCGATGCTGCACGAGCGGGACATTCTCGTCGCGATCGACGGTATTGCGGTGCCGAGCTGGCAGGATGCGCGCTGGGTGTTGCTTGACCGGGTGTTGCAGGGCAAACAGGCCCGGCTCGACGTGCAGTCCGCGCAGGGCGACACTGCGCTGCGCACGCTGCGTCTGGCCGACCTGACCGCTGCCGATCTCGACGGCGACTTCATGGCCAAGCTCGGTCTGCAACCGTATCAGCCGCCGGTTTATCCGGTTATCGGCAAATTGGTGGCGGACGGGGCGGGGCAGCGGGGCGGCTTGCGCGAGGGTGATCGGATCGTGCGAGTCGAGGGTGCGGCGATGCCGTTCTGGCGCGACTGGGTCGAGGTGGTGCGCGCGCATCCGCAGCAGCCGCTGCGAGTCGAAATCGAGCGCGCAGGGCAGTTGCAGCAGCTGATCATCACGCCTGACCGGATCGAAGAAAACCATGCAGCCATTGGCCGCATCGGCGCGGCGCCGCAGATCGATCGCGCCGCTTTCGATGCCATGCTGATCGAAGTGAGTTATCCGCCGCTGCGCGCGGTGGAAGAGGCATTGCGCAAAACCTGGGAGACCTCGGTCATCAGTCTCAAGATGATGGCGAAGATGGTGGTGGGCGAGGTGTCGCTGAAAAATCTGTCCGGCCCGATCACCATCGCCGACTATGCCGGGCAGTCGGCACAGATGGGGCTCGGCGCCTATATCGGTTTCCTGGCGCTGATCAGCATCAGTCTCGGCATCCTCAATCTGTTGCCCATCCCGTTATTGGATGGGGGGCATTTGCTGTATTATGCCGTCGAACTTTTCAAGGGCAGTCCGGTGCCGGACGCGCTGTGGGATGCGGGGCAAAGGGTGGGTATCGCTTTGCTGCTTGCGTTGATGAGTTTTGCTTTGTACAACGACATCAGTCGCCTGATCTTGGGTTGAAAATAATGGATTTAAAAAAACTGGCGGGCGTGTGGGCGCTGCTTTATGGCACATCCGTCTGGGCGGGCGAGCCGTTCGTGGTGAAGGACATCCGGGTCGAAGGGATTCAGCGTACCGAAGCCGGTACGGTGTTCAGCTATCTGCCGTTGAAAGTGGGCGATACGCTGAATGACGAGCGGGCGACGGCGGCACTGCATGCCCTGTTTGCCACCGGATTTTTCAAGGATGTGCAGTTGTTGGCCGACCAGGGCGTGCTGGTGGTGCGGGTGCAGGAACGCCCGACCATCGCCAGTGTCGAGCTGAACGGGATCAAGGATTTCCCCAAGCCGCAGTTGCTGGACAACCTCAAATTCGTGGGGCTCGCCGAAGGGCGCATTTTCGACAAGGCGATGCTGGAAAAGTCGGAGCAGGAGCTGAAGCGCCAGTACATCGCGCGCGGCAAATACGCGGTGGTGGTGACCACCACGGTGACCGAACTGGAACGCAACCGGGTGGCCGTCAAGCTGGATGTGACCGAAGGCAACCCTTCAAAAATTCGCCAGATCAATATCGTCGGCAACGCGCATTACGCGGAAAGCGATTTGCTGGACGAGATGAAGTTGACCACACCCGGCTGGTTCACCTGGCTGACCAGTAACGACCAGTATTCCAAACCCAAGCTGGAAGCGGATATGGAAGCGTTGCGCAGTCTGTATCTCAATTCGGGGTATATGGATTTCGCCATCGATTCGACCCAGGTCTCGATCTCGGCCGACAAGAAAGATATCTACATTACCCTGAACATCACCGAGGGCGAGCAATACACCGTGTCCGACGTCAAGGTGGCGGGGGCGAAACAGGTCTTTTCGAACGAGGCGTTGCGCGCCATGATCAAGATTCAGCCGGGGCAAATCTTTTCGCGCGAGGCATTGACCGCGGCCTCCGACAAGATTCGGGAGGAGATGGGCGACAAGGGCTATGCCTTTGCCAACATCAGCGCCATCCCGGATATTGACAAGGACACGCATCAGGTGGCCTTCACTTTCATGGTTGATCCGATGCAGCGCGCCTATGTGCGCCGCATCAACGTGACCGGCAACGACAAGACCAAGGACGAAGTGGTGCGGCGCGAATTCCGCCAGATGGAAGGCGGCTGGTTCTCTACTTCCAAGATCAAGAAATCGAAACAGCGCATCGATAAGCTGGGATTTTTTGGTGCGGTCAACGTCGAGACGCAGCCGGTCACCGGCAGCAACGATCAGCTTGATCTGAACCTGAATGTGGAAGAGAAGCCGACCGGCAACTTCCAGATCGGCGCGGGTTTCAGCAACGGCGAGGGCGTCACCCTGATGGGAGGCGTGACCCAGTCCAATCTGTTCGGCACCGGAAATGCCCTCTCCACCCAGATCAATACCAGCAAGGTCAACCAGACCTTGTCGATCTCCTATACCAACCCGTATTACACGGATGATGGAATCAGCCGCGGTTTCGATGTGTACAAACGCAGAACCGATGCGACCACGACTTCAATCAGTCAATACACTTCCGAAACCTATGGTGGCGGTGTGCGCTTTGGGGTGCCGATCAACGAAGATGAGACTTTCCAGTACGGCCTGTCGCTGGAGGACACCACGCTGGCGCTGACCAGCGAAAGTCCGCAACGCTTCATCGATTACATCAATACTTTTGGCACCCATAACCAGAACGTGCTGGGCACCATCGGTTGGACGCGCGATACCCGAGACAGCGGGATCTATGCCACCGAGGGAGCGACCCAGCGCGCTTTTCTGGAAGCTTCGTTGCCGGTCTCCGGCCAGCGTTATTACAAGTTCACCTATAGTCAGCAGTGGTTCCAGCCCCTGGGCCAGCATCTGACCCTGCGCCTGAATGGCGACCTGGGTATCGCCGGCGGCTATGACGGAATGGTGTTGCCGTTCTTCAAAAACTTTTACGCCGGCGGCACGGGTTCGGTGCGCGGCTATGATTCCAACTCGCTCGGCCCCCGCGACAGCAGCGATTATGCGTTGGGCGGAGACAAGCGGGTGATCGGCAATGTTGAGCTGCTGTTCCCGTTTCCGGGTATGGAAAAAACCAAGTCGGTGCGTTTGAGTGCATTCCTCGATGGCGGCGCAGTGTATGGCGGGCAGACCCAGGTGCCAGCCTCGGAGGGGATGCGTTACGCTGCCGGTTTGGGTATAAACTGGTTCTCGCCGGCGGGTCCGATGCAATTCAGCTGGGCTAAACCGCTGAACCAGCAGCCGCAGGATAAGGTACAGAGTTTCCAGTTCACGCTGGGCGGTTTCTTCTGATGTCGGTCGGACTTTGGTCCGGCAGGTTGGATCGAAACATAGCTCCGAAAACTACACCAGATCATCGCAGCGAAAAGGAGTCAACATGAAAAACGGAATCGTGACAGGCATCTTGCTGTTCGCATTCGCCGCCGGTGCGCTGGCGGAAACCGCGCGTATCGGTTTTGTCGATACCGAGCGCATTCTGCGCGAATCCGAACCCGCGCTGGCTGCGCAAAAAAAGATCGACAAGGAATTTTCCGTGCGCGAGCAGGAAGTCAAGGCCTTGGCCAAACAGTTTCAGGATGCCAAAGC
>CAZSIO010000113.1:0-3987 GCA_964606865.1 uncultured Sideroxydans sp. | reverse complement strand
TATTTCAACCAGCACGAGGCGCAAGAGATCGCCTGGCATACGCGCGTCCTGGCGCAACCGGCAAATCACGCACAGACCGTGATCAAAACCCGCCTCTCACGCATCGGCGAAGGACTGCAGGTGCTGATCTTCCAGCCAGACCAACCCTATCTGTTCGCCCGTATCTGCAATTTCTTCGCGCGCCTGAACTACAACATCATGGAAGCCAAGGTGCACACCACCCAACTCGGCTATGCCCTGGACAGCTTTCTGGTGATGGACGCGAACCATGACAAAACCGCCTATCGCGACGTGATGAACTACATCGAATACGCACTGGCCGAATACATCGGCAATGCCGAGACGATTCCGGAGCCGGCCTTTGGCCGCCAGAGTCGCCAGCTCAAGCATTTCCCCATCGCGCCCGAGGTGGATATCCGGCTGGACGAGAAAGGGCATTGCATCTTGTCCCTGATCGCGGGTGACCGTCCCGGCCTGCTGGCGCGCATCGCCTATCTGCTGACCCGGCATCAGGTCACCATCCGCAGCGCCAAGATCAACACCCTGGGCGCGCGGGCGGAAGATACATTCTGGTTAACGTGCAAGGAGTTACCCGATTCTCACGCTATCCAGAGCCTGCGCGATGCGCTGCTCAGCCAGCTCAAATAGCAGCGCCCACCTGAAAAAATAGGCCAAATGGCATATTGACAAATGGCGATCATCCACAACCCCCAATCGAATCGGGGCTTACAGATGAAAACATCCGCGCCGACAACTAGCACTTACGTTAACAGCTTGTTTTAAAAGAGCTTATTTAACTGTTTAATTTTTGTGCAATAAATCAAAAATGCAATGGCGACGGGCATCCCGCAGTACTCGACCGACTTCCATCCACAAAGTTATCCACAAGTTTTGTGGGTAAGAAAAAAATGCTTTGTGGACGGCAAGTTAGCGCGCGGACGGCACCCGATCAAACAGCCCACCTTGCTCAAACCGGTGCTGACAGGCTACAGTTCGCCCCTTGAAATTTTCACCCTGCGGAGTCCTTGTGTTCAATCTCATCGAAGCGGCCGGCTGGCCGATCTGGTTGCTTATCATCTCGTCGCTGATCGCGGTCACACTTATCGTCGAACGCCTCATCTACCTGCGCCGCCAGAACATTATTCCTGCCAAATTGCTGGACGAAGTGGTGCATGAGTTGAAACAGCGCGGCGTCAGCCCGCAGATGCTGGAGAGATTGTATGCCGGTTCGCCCCTGGGCAAGGTGTTCGCCGCCGGACTGAAAAATATCAAAAGCTCGCCGCAAGTGATGAAGGAATCGATCGAGGAAGCGGGTCGCGGTGCCAGCCACGAGATGGAGCGCTTCCTGACCACCCTTGGCACCATTGCGTCGATCAGTCCGCTGCTTGGCTTGTTCGGTACGGTAGTTGGCATGATCGAGATTTTCGGGGCGCAAAATGCCGGAGGCGCCGCACCGACCGAATTGGCACACGGCATTTCGGTGGCGCTGTACAACACCGCCTTCGGCCTGATCGTCGCCATTCCCAGCATGATCGCCTACCGCCATTTCCGCGCCCTAGTCGATTCGTTCACCATCGAACTGGAACAGCAGGCGGTCAAACTGGTGGAAATCATGCACGGTGAGCGCAAATGAATTTCCGCCGCGGGTTTGAGCGCGACACGCCGGAGATCAACCTGATCCCGATGATCGACGTACTGCTGGTGATCCTCATCTTTCTGATGGTGACCACCAGTTATGGCAAGTTCTCCGAGTTGCAGATCAACCTGCCGCAAGCCACCGGGGCCGGCAGTTCAACCCCGGTCAGCAAACCGATCACGGTCGCCGTCGACGCCAGCGACCACTATGCCATCGACGGCAAACGCGTCACCTTCAAGAATTTGAATGAGTTCGCCCAGGCGCTGCGCAAAACCGCCGGTAGTGAGACCGATCCGGTCATCGTGATCAATGCCGATGCCAAAGCCACACATCAATCGGTGATCGCCATCATGGAAGCGGCGCGCCAGGCCGGCTTCGGCCGCATTACTTTCACCACTCGCTCGGACAAGTGAGGCGATGCGCGGCCTGCCCGATTACTGGTATCGCCTCGCTCCGCTGCATTGCCTGTTGTACCCGATCAGCCTGATTTTCCGCGCCCTTGTCGCCCTGCGCCGATTGGGCTACCGCCTGCACCTATTTCCCTCCGTCAAACTCCCGATACCGGTGATTGTGGTCGGCAACATCAGCGTCGGCGGCACCGGCAAGACGCCGCTCACCTTGAGTCTGGTGCAGCAGATGGTTGCCCAAGGCTGGCATCCCGCTGTCATCAGCCGCGGCTATGGCGGAACAGACGGGAAAATGCCGCGCGCGGTGCGGGTTGACGATTTGGCGCAGGAAGTGGGCGACGAGCCGCTGCTGATGGCACAACGCAAACTGTGTCCGGTCTGGATCGGACGCGACCGCCCGGCCTGTGCCCACGCCCTGCTGCGGGTACACCCTGAATGCGATGTCATCTTCAGCGACGACGGCTTGCAACATTACCGCCTGCAACGGGATGTGGAGATCGCCGTGGTCGATGGCACACGCCGCTTTGGCAACGGACTGATGCTGCCCGCCGGCCCGCTGCGCGAACCGATATCGCGCCTGCAACAAGTGGATGCGGTTGTCGTCAATGGCGGCGCAGCAAGGGATGGCGAATTCGCCATGCAACTGGCAGGAACCCATTTCTACAACTTGCTCAACCCGGACCTGATCAAAACAGCCGGCGATTTCACGGGACAACACTTGCATGCCATCGCAGGCATCGGTCATCCGCAGCGCTTCTTCGCCCTTCTGCAACAACTCGGCTTGCAATGCATCCCCCATGCCTTCCCGGACCACCATGTTTATACCCCGTCGGAGTTATCCTTCGCTGACACGGATGCGCTACTCATGACCGAAAAAGATGCGGTAAAATGCGGCGCATTCGCCAGCGAGAAGTATTGGGTTTTACGTGTGGACGCACAGGTCAGCCCGGCCCTCGCTCAACTCATCATCAAAAAGGTTGCACCATAATGGACGCCAAACTGCTCGATATTCTGGTTTGCCCGCTGTGCAAATCGCCGCTGATCTACCGCAAGGCCGAACAGGAGCTGGTGTGCAAGGCTGACCGTTTGGCCTTCGCCATCAAGGACGACATCCCGGTGATGCTGGCGGATGAAGCGCGCAGCATGACGGCGGAAGAAGTCGAAAAACTTTGATGCTGGCCTTCAAGGTCGTCATCCCCGCCCGCTTCGCCTCGACGCGCTTGCCGGGCAAGCCGCTGCTGGATATCGGCGGCAAACCGATGGTGATCCGCGTTGCCGAACAGGCGGCACAAAGCGGCGCAGAGCAGATCATCATCGCCACCGACCACCCCCCCATTCTCGCCATTGCTACCCAGCACGGTTTTCAAGCCTGCATGACGCGCGCCGATCACAGCAGCGGCACGGACCGCATCGCCGAAGTCGCCGCGCAGCAGGGCTGGAGCAACGACACCATCGTGGTCAATGTGCAGGGCGACGAGCCGCTGATTCCTCCCGCACTGATCCGTGCAGTCGCACAACATCTGCAAGACCATCCCGAGTGCGCCATCGCCACCGCTTGCCATCCCATCCACGATGAAGCGTTAATGCGCAACCCGAATGTGGTGAAAGCGGCACTGGATAAAAACGGCAATGCCCTCTACTTCAGCCGCGCCCCGATCCCCTGGCCGCGCGACGCTTATGCGCAAAATCGACCGCTCCCGCAGAATGTCGGTGTACTGCGCCATATCGGTCTCTACGCCTACCGTGCGGGCTTCCTGCACGCTTATGGCCAGCTTGCACCGGCCGCCATCGAACAGACGGAATCGCTGGAGCAACTGCGGGCGCTCTACCATGGTTACAAGATTGGGGTGGCAGTCACCGATCACGCACCACCCAGCGGGGTGGATACAGAACAGGATTTACAGGTTGTACGGGGTTTATTCAGAGCAGGTTAATCATAGATAA
>CAZSIO010000112.1:0-4069 GCA_964606865.1 uncultured Sideroxydans sp. | reverse complement strand
ACCTCATCGAGCGGATGGGCGCCATCCGCATCCGTTCCGATGTCGAGCGCAAGCGCCTGCATGGTTTGCAGCCAAGCGAACGGAGTCGCGGCGACATCTATAACGCGGCGGCGACGCAGAAAACCTATTCGCGCTTGCACGAATTGGCGCGGGGGATATTGCAGGCCGGGTATGCGGTGATCGTTGATGCCGCCTTTCTCAATCGGGCGGAGCGCGAGCAGTTCCGCCAGCTCGCGCATGACTTGTCCGTGCCGTTCGCCATTGCCAGCCTGCATGCCCCGGAGACCGCGCTGCGCCAACGCCTTGACCGGCGCCAGCACGACGCATCGGAAGCCGACGTGGCGGTGCTGGAAAAATTGCAGTCCGTGCAGCAACCCCTTGGCGCCGAAGAGCGTGCAAGGTCAGTGCGCTTCACCACCGCGCAGGCGCCGGACAGCAAAACCAATGCGCAGGCATGGCGCAAACTGGAATCGATATTGTCTGCCGCATGAGCACGCAGCCCGAGCCGGAGCACCACGCCAAACCGCGCCGCGCAAAGTGGCGCGCCACCGTCATCAATCTGCTCCTGATCGTCGCGCTTGTGGCGGGCATCCGCGCCTGGCAACAGCGCGACATGGTCAGCGGCGCTGCGCCCCTGTTGCGCGGCATCACCCTCGGCGGCGATTTCTATGATCTGCCCGGGCATCTGGATCGTCCGCTGCTGGTGCACTTCTGGGCAACCTGGTGCGGCATCTGCCGCGCCGAACAAGGCAGTATTCAGGGCATCGCGCGGGATCATCAAAACGTCATCACCATCGCCATGCAAAGCGGCAAGCCGCAAGAGGTGGCGGCCTACCTGCAGGCGCAGGGAATCAGCTTTCCGGTACTGAACGACGAAGAAGGAAGGCTCTCGCAACAGTGGGGCGTGCATGCCGTGCCCGCCAGTTTCATCATCGACCGCGCAGGGCAGATCCGTTTCGTCGAAGTCGGTTACACCACCGGGATCGGGCTGCGCCTGCGGCTGTGGTGGGCGGGGATACTTTAGGCGCCAGCCTTGTCAGGAAGTTTTCTTTGGCTGCTGTGGCGGGGCGACTTCTTCATTGCCGAATTCGAACCAGTCATCCCCGAACAGCTCAACCGGATGCTGCGTGCGGTCCGAACCGTTGCCGCAATGCATGGAGTCAACCGGGCAGTATTTGTCGCAGCCCCAGCAAATACGCTCCGGGTGTTTCGGGTGAAGGGGGAATTTTTTCGCCATCTCACATTGCTTCGAACTTGGCCATTGCGTGATGCTTTTTCATCGCTCCCATTTTCGCGCGCTCTTTGTCCAAACCTCAACCCGGTAGATTGTACCCGGCCAGCATCAATCTGCCGTGCAGCGTTACCCGGTGGTTCAGGCAATGTGTTGCTGCCGGGGTGCGGCGAGTATTATGCTGGCATCCATTGAGATTCTCCTGCGTTGATCGGAAACAATTCGAGCCATGGAATACAAGGACTACTACAAGATCATGGGGGTGGCGCGCGACGCGACGCAGGATGAGATCAAGCGTGCCTATCGTCTGCTGGCGCGCAAATATCACCCGGACGTGAGCAAGGAACCCGATGCCGAAGCCCGCTTCAAGGAAATCGGTGAGGCGAATGAGGTGCTCAAGGATCCCGAAAAACGCGCCGCCTACGACAAGCTGGGCGCGAATTGGCAAGCGGGCCAGGACTTCCGCCCGCCACCCGACTGGAACACGGGTTTCGAATTTTCCGGCGCCGGCGATGGTGGCGCGGCGCAATTCAGCGATTTCTTTGAATCCCTTTACGGGCGCGGGTTCGGCGCGGGGCGCAGCCAGCGCACGGCTTTCCATGCCAAAGGTGAAGATCATCACGCCCGCATCCTGGTCGATCTGGAAGACGCTTACCGCGGTGCTGTGCGCACCCTCACTTTGCAAATCCCGGAAGTGGATGCGCAAGGGCATGTGGCGATGCGCGAGCGCAAACTGAATGTGAACCTGCCGCGCGGCATCCGCGCCGGGCAGCATATCCGTCTGGCGGGGCAGGGCGCGCCGGGTCTCGGGCAAGGCCAGGCGGGTGACCTGTATCTGGAAATCGAGTTCCGTCCCCATCCTTTCTATCGCGTTGAGCAACACGATGTGTATCTCGACCTGCCGGTTGCGCCGTGGGAAGCGGCGTTGGGCGCGGTATTGAATGTGCCCACCCCGGGCGGTGCCGTCGAGCTCAGGATTCCGCCCGGTTCTTCCACCGGAAACAAATTGAGACTGAAAGGCCGCGGGATCCCGTCGGGCACACCGGGGGATTTCTATGTGGTGCTGAAAATCGTCGTGCCGCCCGCCGACAATGAGGCGGCCAAGGACAGCTACCGCAACCTGGCCGAACAGTTCAAATCCTTCAACCCGCGCAGCAAACTGGGAGTGTGAACATGGATAACGGGGAAATGCTGCCGCCATTGAGCGGAATTATTCTGGAAGAGCAAGCCGAATTGACGCTGGCCGACGTCTGCCGCGCCTGCGCGGTGCAGGTGGAATCCATCATCGAATTGGTTGAAGAAGGCGTGCTGGTACCGGTTGGGAGCGAGCCCGCCGGCTGGCGCTTCAGCGGGGCACACATGCAGCGGACAAGAGTGGCCCTGCGCCTGCAGCATGATTTGGGCGTTAATCTTGCCGGCGTGGCGCTGGCGTTGCAGTTGCTGGATGAAGTCGAGGAGTTGAGGGCGCGGATCAGGTCGTTGGAAGTGGAAGGTGATTGATCGTATTGGCATTAACCCAGGAAAAACAGTCTCACGCGGAGCCGCGGAGAACGCGGAGTAAAACCGAGCTGTTGCACAAAATAGGCCCGTTCACCAATTGGATGATAATCACATTAGCCAGATCCTTTTAACTTCCCCGCGCGCTCCGCGTCTCC
Organism: uncultured Sideroxydans sp.; assembly: GCA_964606865.1. GTDB lineage: Bacteria > Pseudomonadota > Gammaproteobacteria > Burkholderiales > Gallionellaceae > Sideroxyarcus. Next base: position 1,183 of record CAZSIO010000112.1, on the reverse strand, counting down.
GCGTGAGCGCCTGCCGTTTTTAGGATTACATTAACCGTAAAATTTAAGGGTGCCTCTAAAAATTCAAAATTCTAAGCAAGACAAGGCGCGAGCAAAAAATCGCGACGCAGTATATGTCTGATATGTAAGGAGTGATTTTTTGTGAGCAACGCCGTATTGCGACGAAGTTTGGATTTTTAGAGGTGCCCTTAAGGAGACGAATCATGACGATTGCAGACGAACGACAAGCCACCATCGGACAGATGGTGCAACGGGGCAAGGGCATCCTCGCCGCGGACGAAAGCCAACCCACCATCGCCAAGCGCTTTGCCGCGATCAGCGTGGAAGCCGGCGCGGAAAATTGCCGCGCTTACCGCGCATTGCTGTTCACCGCCCCCGGCATCGAGCAATACATCAGCGGGGTGATCGAATTCGAGGACACGCTCGCGCAAGCTGCGGACGATGGCACACCGCTACCGCAAGTGCTGGCGCAGCGCGGCATCGTGCCCGGGGTCAAGGTGGACAAGGGCAAGGGGCCGCTGGCACTGGCGCCCGGTGATCTGATCACTTACGGCCTGGACGGGCTGGCGGAGCGCCTGCGCCAATACAAGGATCGGGGCGCGCGTTTCGCCAAATGGCGCGAGGTGTACGAGATCAGCGAGCGCAATCCCTCGGCGCTGGGGATCGCCGCCAACGCCGAGATGCTGGCGCGTTATGCGGCGGTGTGTCAGGAGCAGGGCGTGGTGCCCATCGTCGAGCCGGAAGTGTTGATCGACGGCGATCACAGCCTGGCCCGCTGCGCCGAGGTGACCGAAGCGGTGCACAAGGAAATCTTTCATGCCCTGCATCGCCATCACGTCGTGCTGGAACATATCATTCTCAAACCCAACATGATCCTGCCGGGCAAAAAGCATCCGGTCAGAGCCGGCGCCGAAGAGATCGCGGCAGCGACCCTGCGCGTATTCCGGCGCACCGTGCCGATGGCTGTGCCGAGCATCAACTTCCTCTCCGGTGGCTTGAGCCCGGAAGAAGCGACAGCCAACCTCAACGCCATGAATGCCGGTTTCCCCGGCGCACCCTGGCTGCTCTCATTTTCTTACGGGCGCGCCCTGCAGCAGACCGTGCTCCAGGCATGGCAGGGCAAAGCGGAGAATGTCGCCGCCGCACAACAGGCCTTGCTGAAACGCGCGCGATTGAACGGCGC
>CAZSIO010000111.1:0-4133 GCA_964606865.1 uncultured Sideroxydans sp. | reverse complement strand
GGGCGCACCTCCGACACGTTACTGGCGAAGCCAGCCGATTGCGGGAGGAGGTGCGTTGCGCCCGTTCCCGCACCAGAGGGCTCCGCCCCACCGTGTCGCGGGCGCAGGTTGGTTTTACTCCGCGTTCTCCGCGTCTCCGCGTGAGAATACTTTTTCCAGAATAAAAAAACGGGGCACGCTGTGCCCCGTTTTTTTTAAACCGGCAAAATATCAGGCAGAGAACGACGAACCGCAACCGCAGGTTGTTGTGGCGTTCGGATTCTTGATGACGAATTGCGATCCTTCAAGTCCTTCGCTGTAATCGATCTCGGCGCCGACCAGATACTGAAAACTCATGGGATCGATCAGCAATTGCACGCCGTTCTTGCTCATCACGGTGTCGTCATCGTTGACGACCTCGTCAAACGTGAAACCGTATTGGAAACCGGAGCAGCCGCCGCCGCTGACGAACACGCGCAGTTTCAAGTCGGCGTTGCCCTCTTCCTCGATCAGCTGCTTCACTTTGTTTGCCGCGCTATCGGTGAACAACAGCGGGTCTTGCATTTCGGTCACTGCATTCATGGCATTTCTCCTTGGTGTTATTTGGATTCGGCGCCGCTCACCTTGAGCGACACCACCTTTTCCGTTGCTTCACTGATATGCGCCAATTTGCCCTCGACAATGGCGCCCAATTGAATCTCCAGCGTTTTGTATTTTACGTCCCCTGTGACCTTGGCTTTGCTTTGCAGTTCCAGATATTCGCTGGCCTCGATCGGCCCCGCCACTGTACCGTTCAAAACCAGATGCGTCACGCGAATCTCGCCATTTACTCTGGACTGTTCGCTCAACACCAGCGTACTCGCCTTGCCCGGCTCGGCGATGACGCTGCCGTGAATCTCGCCATCCACGCGCAAGCCGCCGGTGAAATGGATGTCGCCCGTCACTTTGGTGCCGGCTCCGATCAGTGAGTCGATTCGATTCTGCGGTTTGCTATGCTTGCTGAACATCCCTGTCACTCCGTTATGAAAGCAGTACCGTCTGTGTGATCTTCGGTTCCTGCAGGCCTTTCTCGAATACCCTGATCTGTACGCTGTCGATCTGCATCCCCTCCGGCAAACGGAAGGTGCGCTCGACGCGCTGGTAATACTTGAAGCTCAGACGCTGCGAGGCCACTTCCGCCGAATCCGGGGGCGGGAATTGTAACACCACTTTCTGCCCCGCCTGTTCGCCGTTCACCACCATCTGCAGGTCGCCCTGAAACACCCGCCCGCGCCGCTGCACGCCCTGCACCAACAGCAGTCGGCAGTGATACTCGCCCGGCAAACTGCCCGGCTCCAGCTTTACGTTATGAATCGACAGTTCGGCATCGCGCCCCGCCGTCAGCGGCAGACTCTGGAAGAAGGAAAGGTCTTCGCGCAAGCGACCGTTCTCATCCTGCAAGGCCATGACCTGTTGCTGCACCTCATCCGCTGCGGCCAGCTGCATCTGACTCTGGCGCTCCTGCACCGCAATCCGGTTGGCCTGCTCGGCATTCTTTTCCTCCAGCACTGACACCTGCTCGCGCAACTGGGCGATCTCCTGTTCCGCCTGGCCGCGATGGAATCCGGCCAGCGACATCCCGGCGTCATATGCCCACCAGACCAAAAAACCGAAGACCAAAAGAAAGGGCAAGGTGATCGCCCAGCGCACATACCAGGGCACGTGCGGACGCACCGCCAGACGTGGTGCGGAAATGCTGAAACGGCGTTTGAACCGGCTGATCATCGGCCTATGGTAGCAAAGGAACAACGTGCAAGCCACTGCCCTCGGCCAGACCGAACATGATGTTCATGTTCTGGATTGCCTGTCCGGCGGCACCCTTGACCAGATTGTCGATCACCGACAGCACCACCACCGTGTCGCCACCCTGCGGCCGATGAACGGCGATGCGGCAATGGTTCGAGCCGCGCACCGAACGTGTTTCCGGCATGCTCCCCGCCGGCAGCACGTCGACAAAGGATTCACCGGCGTAACGCTGCTCAAACAGGGTTTGCAGGTCCGCCTCTTTTTTCAGGCGCGCATAGAGCGTGGCATGGATGCCGCGGATCATCGGCGTCAGATGCGGCACGAAAGTCAGACCGACTTTGCCGCCCTCAGCACGCGCCAAGCCCTGTTTGATTTCGGGCAGATGGCGATGGCCGCCCACACCGTAGGCCTTGAAATTATCGGTCGCTTCCGCGAACAGGGTACTCACTTCCGCCTTGCGCCCTGCCCCCGAGACACCGGACTTGGCATCGGCGATCAGCGAGCTTGCCTCGACCAGCCCGGCCTCCAGCAGGGGAATAAATCCCAACTGCACCGCCGTCGGATAACAGCCCGGATTGGCCACCAGACGCGCCGCCTTGATCTGCGCCCGATTCACTTCCGGCAGACCGTACACCGCTTCGGCAACCAGCTCGGGACAGGCGTGGCTCATGCCGTACCATTTCTCCCATTCGGCGATGTCCTGGATGCGGAAATCTGCTGCCAGATCGATGACTTTCACGCCCGCATCAAGCAAGGCGCGCGTCTGCTGCATGGCAATGCCGTTGGGCGTGGCGAAAAACACCACGTCGCATTGGTCGAGGTGGGCGGCATCGGGATGGCAGAAAGCCAGATCGACCTGCCCGCGCAGGCTGGGGAACATCTGGCTGACCGGCATGCCCGCGTCGGCGCGCGAGGTGATCGCCTGCAACTGCGCCTGCGGATGTCCCACCAGCAGGCGCAGCAATTCGACGCCGGTATAGCCCGTACCGCCCACGATTCCAACCTTGATCACGTCCGTCTCCTTCATCCAAGTGCCAGAATGATAAATGAAAAAGCCGCCCAAAGGCGGCCTTTCCGGTTCCCTGCAAGCCCCTCGATAAACTCGGGACAGGCTTAACGCTTGGAGAATTGTTTCCTGCGGCGCGCCTTGCGCAGACCGACTTTTTTACGCTCGACTTCGCGTGCATCACGGGTGACCAGACCCGCCTGGCTCAAGGCCGGTTTCAGCGCGGCGTCATATTCGATCAGGGCGCGGGTGATGCCGTGGCGCACTGCACCGGCCTGGCCGGATTCGCCGCCGCCGGACACGTTCACCATGATGTCGAACTTGCCCGCCGTCTCGGTCAGCTCCAGCGGCTGGCGCACGACCATGCGGCCGGTTTCGCGCGAGAAGAACACGTCGATCGGCTTGTCGTTGACGGTGATGTCGCCCTTGCCCGGCTTGATAAACACACGTGCCACCGCGCTCTTGCGACGACCCGTTCCATAGTTATAAGTTACGCTCATGATTAAGCCTTCAACAGATCAGTAGGTTTCGGTTGCTGCGCGCTGTGCGGATGAGTCGCTCCGCCGTACACCTTGAGCTTGCTCAACATGGCGTAGCCCAGCGGGCCTTTTGGCAACATGCCGCGCACAGCCTTTTGCAGCACGCGCTGCGGATGGCGCTGTTGCAGCTTGAGAAAGTTGGTTTCGTAGATACCGCCCGGATAACCGGTGTGGCGGTAGTACATCTTGTCCTGTGCCTTGTTGCCGGTCACGCGCAGCTTGTCGGCATTGACCACCACCACGAAATCGCCGGTATCGACGTGCGGGGTATAGATGGCCTTGTGCTTGCCGCGCAGGCGGGAAGCGATCTGGCTGGCCAGACGGCCCAGCACTTTGTCGGCGGCATCGACCAGAATCCAGTCATGCTGGACTTCATGCGACTTGGCGGAAAATGTTTTCATGGCATTTCCTAAAACTTAAAAATGGTTAACGGACTGCGAAGGGCGCGCATTCTATGCGAGACCTCTCGCCCTGTCAAACGCATTGCAACGGCCCGGCTCAGGCAAGCAGCAAGCCGTCCAGCCAAGCCTTCCAGCGCCCATATTTCGCGGTCAGGTGCGGAAGTTTGGTGCCCGCATCGATCTTTATCGACTCTGCGGCAGCCGGGAAGGTGATGCCGGCCGCCAGCCGCGCCGCGCCAAGCAGGCTGGCATCCGTCTGCTGCAATAGATAAACGGTTAACCGCACGCTATCGGCGATGCCCTGTTGTAAAGCAGGGAGATTGGACAAACCGCCGGAAAGATAAACGCGCTCCAGACCGAACTCGCGCTGAAAGTCCTCCAGGATGCGTGCCACACGAAAGAGGATGCCCTCAATCAATAGTG
>CAZSIO010000110.1:0-4135 GCA_964606865.1 uncultured Sideroxydans sp. | reverse complement strand
GCTACTTCTTCGGCGCGAACGTGAACGCGTCGGAGAAGAATGACTCGTGCGGCAAACCGCGTTGCGCGGTGAAATCGCGGTGCGCCGCCTCCACCACTACCGGCGCGCCGCAGGCATACACCGCGTAGCCGGAGAGATCGCTGAAATCCTGCAACACGGCTTCGTGCACGAAGCCGGTGCGACCGTCCCAGGTTTCATCCGACACCACCGGCGTGAATTTGATGCCGGCTTCCTCCCAAGTGCTGATCTTGTCCAGCATGTACAGGTCGGATACTTTGCGCACGCCCCAGTAGAAATGCATCTCGTGCCGGAAGCCGATCTTCAGCGCGTGCTCGATGATCGCCTTGACCGGCGCGAAGCCGGTGCCGCTGGCGACGAAGATGACCGGCTTTTCCGAGTCTTCGCGCAGGAAGAACGTGCCGAGCGGGCCCTTGATGCGCAGGATGTCGCGCTCCTTCATGTGTTCAAACACGTGCCGGGTGAAGGTGCCGCCGGCGATGTTGCGCACATGCAGTTCGAGGAAGGCGTCATCGTGCGGCGCATTGGCCAGCGAAAAGCTGCGCGGCTTGTCGTCTTTTTGCAGGATGTCGATATATTGTCCGGCAAGGAATTGCAGGCGCTCGTTGGCGGGCAGCTTGAGCGACAGCACCATCACATCGTCCGCCACTTTCTGCATCTTCTCCACGCGGCAGGGCAACATCTTCACCGGAATCTCCTGTACCCGGCTCACTTCGTGACTCTCGATCACCAGATCCGATAGCGGCGTGGCACAGCAGAACAGCGCCATTCCGGCCGCTTTCTCCGCGTCGGTCAGGGTCGTGTCCTGGTGTTCGCCGTAATCCACTTCGCCCGTCACGACCTTGCCCTTGCACACGCCGCAGGCGCCGTTGCGGCAACTGTAAGGCAGCAGCAGGCCGTGCGTCAGCGCGGCTTCCAGAATGCTCTCGTCCGCCGCTGCCGGGAATTCGTGTCCGCTCGGTTGTATTTTGATCTTGAAGCTCATGGCGATGCCCGCTTGAAATGAGGGCGCGATTTTACAAGGTGTTGCGCCTTGATGCGAGCAAGGCCGTGTGCAAATGAAGGATAATTGCCGCATGGAAAACCTGCTCATCATCGGTTGCGGCGACATCGCGCGCCGCGCCATCCCCCTGTTGTCCGGCCACTTCAATCTGTACGCGCTGGTGCGCGACCCGGCGCGCGCGGCGGCGCTGCGCGCGATGGGCGTCACGCCGGTCATTGGCGATCTGGACCAGCGGCGCAGCCTGCGCCGTCTCGCTGGACTGGCGCAGGTGGTGTTGCATCTGGCGCCGCCGGACACTCGCGGCGAGCAGGATGGGCGCACACGCAACCTGCTGGCGACGCTGGCGCAGGGTACGTTGCCGACCCGCCTGGTCTATATCAGCACCAGCGGCGTGTATGGCGATTGCGGTGGCGCGTGGGTGAGCGAGACGCAGCCGTTGCGGGCGCAGACCGCGCGCGCGCGGTTGCGGGTCAGTGCCGAGCGCCAGATCCGCACCTGGGCCGCGCGCAACCGGGTGCAGGCCGCCATCCTGCGCGTGCCCGGCATCTACGCGGCCGAACGCCTGCCGCTGGAACGCCTGCGCGCCGGCTTGCCTGCCATTCTTGCCGCCGAAGACGGGTACAGCAATCACATCCATGCCGACGATCTGGCGCGCATCCTCGTCGCAGCACTGCGCCATGCCCGCCCGAACCGGGTCTATCACGCGGTGGACGACGACGAGATGAAGATGGGGGATTACTTCGATGCCGTCGCCGCTGCGCATGGCCTGCCGCACCCGCCGCGCCGGTCGCGTGCCGAGGTGCGGCAACAGGTATCGCCAATGATGTGGTCGTTCATGAATGAATCGCGGCGGCTGCGCAATGACCGGATGAAACGCGAATTGAAAGTGCAACTGCGCTATCCGGCACTGCACCTCGATTGAACCACCGTCTCTACTCCTTGCTGAACAAGACCTGCAGCCGCAGCCAGAGTTGCGGGGTAAAGTGAAATTGCTGTTCGTGCGGGAAATGCAACTGCGGATTCAACTCGAAGAATAGCCACTTGCGGTGCAACTGGCGGCGGTACAGCACCGACAGGATGCAGTCCTCGACGCGCGTATAGGGCTGCGTGGTGCCGATCACGCTGGCTTGATATTGCAAGGCGCGGCGTTCATCGATGGTGTGGAACAGGGTGAAATCCTGGCGCAAATCGAGACGTTGCGGCAGATGCAGCCAGGTTGCGTTGCTGCTGATGCGGAACAGGGTTTGCGTGGTGAGCGGTCGGTCGAAATCCATTCCTGCACTCGCCCCCGGACCGATCTGGCTGAACCAGAACACCGAACCGGTGTTCTTCATCAGCCACGCTTGCAGCGGTGTGTCACGACTGACGCGGGCACGGACAAAAGGCTGCAACGGGGCTTGTACCCGAATCCCCACATCCGAGCTGTAATGCCAGGTCTGTTCATCGCGTTTTTCATAACGCAGGGCGGCTGCATATTTTTCCGCGGCCTGCGACGTGCCGGCAGTCTGCGGCTGGTTGGCCGATGCGGTGGAAGTGGTGTTCTGCACCGGATCGCTCTCCAGCAGCAGGTGAAAGCGCTGCTCGGTCGAAGGCAGATGCAACTTCGCCCGACCCGCCAGGCGACCTTGCCGTGCGCCGCCGGGCTCCATCAATTCAGTCCAGTCGAGCTGCAACACGCTGTCGTTGCTTTCCTGAAAGTGTCGCTCGTCGCCGAAGAATCGATCGATGCTGCCGACCAGGGAAACGAAGTGGCGGGAAATGTAATCCTGTGTCGCATCGGTTGCCGCGATGCCGGATTCGATCAAGGCCGGCGCGGGCGATTCATTGGCGGCAAGCGATGGCAGGGGAAAACACAGCGCGCCGCACAGGCAGACCGCAAGCGGCAAGCGAAACAGAATTGGGGATGCGGCAACGGGCATGACGGCATCATACAAAAAAGCCGGCTGGCACAGTTTTGTTTTATGCGGAAACGGCGGGGACTACATCAGGATGACGTCGTATTGTTCCTGGCTGTACAGCGTTTCGACCTGCAGCGAGACCGGCTTGGCGATGAAGTCGGAAAGCTGGGCGAGACTCTGCGATTCCTCGTCGAGGAACAGGTCGATCACCTGTTGCGAGGCGAGGATGCGGTATTCGCGCGCGTTGAACTGGCGCGCCTCGCGCACGATCTCGCGCAGGATCTGGTAACACACGGTCTGCGCCGTCTTCAACTGGCCGCGCCCCTGGCACACCGGGCAAGGCTCGCACAGCACGTGCGCCAGACTCTCGCGCGTGCGCTTGCGCGTCATTTCGATCAGTCCCAGCGACGAGAAGCCGTTGACGTTGATCCGGGTGCGGTCGAAGGCCAGCATCTTTTTGAATTCATCCAGCACACCGTCGCGATGTTCCTGCGAGTCCATGTCGATGAAGTCGCAGATGATGATGCCGCCCAGGTTGCGCAGGCGCAGCTGGCGCGCGATGACCTGTGCCGCCTCCAGATTGGTCTTGAAGATGGTGTCATCCAGATTGCGCCCGCCGACGAAACTGCCGGTGTTGACATCGATGGTGGTCATCGCTTCGGTCTGGTCGATGATGAGATAGCCGCCGGATTTCAGCTCGACGCGCTTTGAAAGCGCGTGTTCGATCTCCTCCTCAACGCCGTACAGATCGAACAGCGGGCGCGTGCCGACGTAATGATTCAATTTGACCAGCGCGGCCGCATTGTAGTCGCCGGCGAATTCCTGCATGCGCAGGTGGGTGTCGCGCGAATCGACCAGGATGCGGGCAACATTGTCGTTGGCGAAATCGCGCAACACGCGCAGGCTGATGTCGAGTTCCTTGTACAGCAGGGCGGGCGCGCCGAGGCGCTGCGATTGCTGTTGCAGGTTGTGCCACAGCTTGTCGAGGTAGCCGATGTCGGTGCGCAATTCTTCGTCAGTGGCACCTTCCGCCAGCGTGCGAATGATGTAGCCGCCGCCGTGCCCGGGCGGTAACACCTGTTGCAGTTTTGCGCGCAGGGCTTCGCGTTCAGCTTCGTCTTCGATGCGTTGCGACACGCCGATGTGCGCTTCCTGCGGCAAAAAAACCAGTAACCGTCCGGCAAAGCTGAGTTGGGTCGAAAGGCGCGCGCCCTTG
>CAZSIO010000109.1:0-4171 GCA_964606865.1 uncultured Sideroxydans sp. | reverse complement strand
ACGCTCTCGCGCAGCTTTTTCAACTGGTCACGCACTTGCGCGGCTTTCTCAAACTCCAGATTCTTGGCGGCTTGCAGCATTTCTTTTTCCAGCCGCGCGATCTCTTTCGATACTTCCTTCTCGCTCATCGCCAGATACTTTGCCTGCGTCTGCGCGGCCTTCAGCGATTTGCGTTCGGCATCCACATCATATTCGGTGTCGATGATGTCCTTGATGCGCTTGATCACCGACTGCGGGGTGATGCCGTGCGCTTCGTTGTGCGCGATCTGTTTGCTGCGGCGACGGTCGGTCTCGTCGATGGCTTTGCGCATCGAGTTGGTGATGCGGTCGGCATACAGGATGGCGGTGCCGTGCAGGTGACGCGCGGCGCGGCCTATGGTCTGGATCAGCGAGCGTTCGGAACGCAGGAAGCCTTCCTTGTCCGCATCCAGAATGGCGACCAGCGATACCTCGGGAATATCCAAGCCCTCGCGCAGCAGGTTGATGCCAACCAGCACGTCGAACATGCCGAGGCGCAAATCGCGGATGATCTCCACGCGCTCTACCGTCTCGATGTCGGAGTGCAGGTAGCGCACCTTGATGCCGTGCTCGGCAAAATATTCGGTAAGGTCTTCCGCCATGCGCTTGGTCAGCGTGGTGACCAGCACCCGCTCGCCCACGTTCGTGCGCAAAGTCACTTCGGACATCAGGTCGTCCACCTGGTGCGTGGCCGGGCGCACTTCAATCATCGGGTCGATCAATCCGGTCGGGCGCACCACCTGCTCTACCACTTGCCCGGTGTGCTCGGCTTCGTAGGTGGAAGGCGTGGCGGAAACGAAAATGCTCTGGCGCGAGATCTTTTCGAATTCATCGAAACGCAGCGGACGGTTGTCCAGCGCGGACGGCAGGCGGAAACCGTAGTTGACCAGGTTCTCCTTGCGCGCGCGGTCGCCCTTGTACATGCCGCCGATCTGCGGAATGGTGACGTGGCTTTCGTCGATGATCATCAGCGCGTTCGGCGGCAGGTAGTCCATCAGCGTCGGCGGCGCTTCGCCCGCCGCCCGCCCCGACAAGTGCCGCGAATAGTTCTCGATGCCCTTGGTGAAGCCGATCTCGGTCATCATCTCCAGATCGTGCCGCGTGCGCTGCTCGATGCGCTGCGCTTCCACCAGCTTGTTCTCTTTCACAAAGAAGGCGATGCGTTCGGCCAGCTCCACCTTGATGGTCTCGATGGCGTGCAAAGTCGTCTCGCGCGGTGTCACGTAATGGCTGGAGGGATATACCGTGTAGCGCGGCACGCGCGTCTGGATGTGTCCGGTGAGCGGATCGAACAGCGCCAGCGATTCCACCTCGTCGTCAAACAGCGTGACGCGCACCGCATTCTCGCTGCTTTCCGCCGGGAAGATGTCGATGACATCGCCGCGCACACGAAAATTGCCGCGTGCGAAATCCACATCGTTGCGCTCGTACTGCATCGCCACCAGACGCTGGATGATCTCGCGTTGCGTCACTTTCTCATGCTCGCGCAGGTGCAGGATCATGCCGTGGTAATCCACCGGATCGCCGATGCCGTAGATAGCCGACACGGTGGCGACGATGATGCAATCCTGCCGCTCCAGCATCGACTTGGTGGCCGACAGGCGCATCTGCTCGATCTGCTCGTTGATGCTGGAATCCTTCTCGATATACACATCGCGCGACGGCACGTAGGCCTCGGGCTGGTAGTAGTCGTAATAGGAGACGAAATACTCGACGGCGTTGTCGGGAAAGAAATCGCGCAACTCGGAATACAACTGCGCCGCCAGCGTCTTGTTCGGCGCCATCACGATGGCGGGCCGCCCGGTGCGCGCGATGACGTTGGCGATGGTGAAAGTCTTGCCGGAGCCAGTCACGCCCAGCAGCGTCTGATAGGCGAGACCGTCGTTGATACCCTCCACCAGTTGCGCAATGGCCGTGGGCTGATCGCCCGCCGGTTCGAATGGCAGGTGCAAGCGGTAGGGACTGTCCGGGAAAGTGATGGTGTTCATGTTCAGCCGCGCATTGTACGGGCAGGGGGAAAAATACCCAAACCTGACGGGCAGGACGAGTAGCCACCCCTGATGATCAAACTCGCCATGCCCGTTTCCCCCTCCCCAATTCTTCCCCGAAGGGAGATGGGGCAAACGAATCGCTGGGCGAGTTTCGTTAACCCGCGCAGAGGGGGCGCGGCCGGTTTGTTGATTGATTCTGCATCAGTTGAATAGCAGATCAGGCAGGAACAGGCTGATTGCAGGGATGTAGGTAACGAAGGCAAGGAAGACCAGCAACACCAGCAACCAGGGCAGTGCGGCGTGCGTGACCTGCATGATGCTCATGTTGGTGATGCCGCTGGTGACAAACAGGTTCAACCCCACCGGCGGTGTCACCATGCCGATCTCCATGTTGACCACCATGATGATGCCCAGATGGATCGGGTCGATGCCGAGATGCGTCGCGATCGGGAAGAAGATCGGGGCGAGGATCAGGATGATGCCGGTCGGCTCCATGAAGTTGCCCGCCATCAGCAGGATGATGTTGACCACCAGCAGGAACATCCACGGCGCCATGCCGAAAGCCACGATATGTTCGGCGATGGTTTGCGGGATGCGCTCGGTGGTCAGCACATGGGCGAACAGCATGGCGTTGGCAACGATGAACATCAGCATCACGGTGGTGCGGCTGGCCTCGACGAACACTTTAGGCAGGTTGTGAAACTTCAGGTCGCGGTAGATGAACACCGCCACGAACAGGGCATACACCGCCGACACGGCGGCCGCCTCGGTCGGCGTGAACACGCCGCCATAGATACCGCCCATGATGATGACGAGCAGTGCCAGGCCCCACATCGATTCGCGGAACTTGCGCAACACCTCGCTGAACGGCGCGCGCGGCGTCGGCGCGATGTTCAGCTTGCGCACGCGCCAATGCACTGCCACTGCCAGCATCAACCCGAGTAACAAACCGGGGATGACGCCCGCCATGAACATGCGACCGACTGACACCTCGGTCACGGCGGCATACACCACCATGACGATGGACGGCGGAATCAAAATGCCCAGTGTGCCGGAATTACAGATCACTCCGGCCGCGAATGGTTGCGGATAGCCGTTGCGCACCATGCCGGCAATGACGATGGAGCCGACTGCCACCACGGTGGCCGGGCTGGAACCGGACACCGCCGCGAACAGCATGCAGGCGAGGATGGAGGCGATGGCCAGACCGCCGCGCAGATGGCCGACCGCAGAAATGGCGAAATCGACCATGCGCCGCGCCACCCCGCCGGTGGACATCAGCGCCCCGGCGAGGATGAAGAACGGAATCGCCAGCAGGGTGTAGTGCTCGCTGGTCTCGTACAGTTTGATCGACAGCGAGGCGAGCGAATCCTGGGCAAAGAAGGCGATGGTGAGCAGGCTGGACAAGCCCAGACAAATGGCGACCGGCATGCCGATCGCCATGAAGAAAAACAGACAGGAGAACAGGAACAGGGTATTCACTTGTCTGTCTCCTGTGCCTTTAATTTAAGGGCTTCCTCGACCTCATCCGCGAGATGCAGCCGGTCCGATTTGCCGGTGATCAAGTTGTACAGGACCGGCAAAAAGCGCAGTACCAGCAAAGCAAAACCAATCGGCAGAATGGCGCGCACTGTCCACATCGGAATCGCCATGTCTTCCAGTTCGATGCCGACCATCTTCATCTTCATCACATATTGCCATGAGCCGTAGATCACCATGCCTGCATAAACCAGACACAACAGCACGGCGAGGATCGAAACGAGTCGGCGGATGCCCGGCGGGAATAGTTTGACCAGCGCGTCCACCCCGATATGCGCGCCAACCCGCACGCCGTAGGAGATGCCGATGAAGATCATGAAGGCGAACAGAACGGTGGTCAGTTCGACCGCCCAGGTGAAACCGGAATTGAAGACGTAGCGCATGACGACTTGCGTGAAAGTCAGCAGCGTCATCGCGGCAAGCAGAATGGCGATCAGCCATTCATCCAGACGTTTCAGGTATTTCATGCACCCTCCCGCAATCGCCCCCGTGCATGACCGGGGGCGCAACCTCACCAACCCGGTTTATTTCTTGTCCGAATGTTTTTTCTCGGTCTTTTTGTTTTTCGCAGGCTTTTCATTCGCAGCGACGGCCGCGTCAATCAGGTCCTTGCCAATATCAGC
>CAZSIO010000108.1:0-4182 GCA_964606865.1 uncultured Sideroxydans sp. | reverse complement strand
GCCATGACACGGCGTTGCGCAGCATCCGGGGCGGGAATGGCCGCCTCGCACCTCCCCCCGCAACCGGTCGATTTCATTGGTCACGTGTTGGAGGTGCAGTCGCGACACGGTGGGGCGGAGCCCTCTGGTGCGGGAGCGACTGCATCGCACCTCCTCCCGCAATCGGCCGATTTCATTGGTCACGTGTTGGAGGTGCAGTCGCGACACGGTGGGGCGGAGCCCTCTGGTGCGGGAGCGACTGCCTCGCACCTCCTCCCGCAATCGACCGATTTCATTGGTCACGTGTTGGAGGTGCAGTCGCGACACGGTGGGGCGGAGCCCTCTGGTGCGGGAGCGACTGCCTCGCACCTCCTCCCGCAATCGACCGATTTCATTGGTAAAGTGTTGGAGGTGCAGCCATGAGGAATGCATTCTGTGGATCAGATGGCTGTGGGAGCCCGATTTATCGGGCGATTGATGTCAGGCTTTCGCGCAATGAATTGCGCTCCCACGGGGTGCGGCCATGATGCCCTTCACCGATTGGAGCGGATTGACCGGCCTGGCGCTGGTGTGGCTGCTGCTCGCCGTGCATCTGCCATATGCGCAGCGTCTTGCCCCCCTGCGGCGCGTACTGTTCATCGCGGGCGCTTATGTTGTGGTGATGATTCCCGTGTTTGGCCTGTCGCTGGCGGGCTGGTTGCGCGGCATGGTCGGCGACTTGAGTCTCACCAGCGTGCTGCTGCTGGGCAGCGCGCTGTATGCGCGACTCAATTCTGCGGCCACGCCGTTGTGGGATGCGCGCGAGCGGGCATCGCTGTTGTTGTTCATCAGCGTCATGGCGCTGCTGCTCTATCCCTTCGCGCTGGGATGGGGACCACTCGACCCTTACCGTTCCGGTTATGGCAGCATCGGCCTGATCGTGATGCTGGCGCTGCTCGCGCTGTGGGCGCTGCGGCGCGGGCTGGCTTTGTTGCCGCTGACCATCGCGCTGGCGGTCACCGGCTGGAGTTTCGCCTGCTACGAATCGACCAATCTGTGGGATTATCTGCTCGATGCGCCGCTGGCCATCTATGCGCTGTGGGTGACCATCAAGGTGAACCTGCAATATGCCTTGCGGAGAAAACATGTCTAGCCTGACGCGCAACGACTACCGCACTTTGACATTGGCCGCGCTGGGCGGCGTGCTGGAATTCTACGACTTCGTCATCTTCATTTTCTTCGCGGTGGTGATTTCGCAACTGTTCTTCCCGCCCGACATGCCGGACTGGCTGCGCCAGGTGCAGACCTTCGGCATCTTCGCTGCCGGTTATCTGGCGCGGCCGCTGGGCGGCATCATCATGGCGCACTTCGGCGACCTGGCCGGGCGCAAGCGCATGTTCATGCTGAGCGTGCTGCTGATGGCGCTGCCGACCCTGTTCATCGGCCTGCTGCCGACCTATGCCTCGATCGGCATTGGGGCGCCGCTGCTGTTGCTGCTGCTGCGCGTGATGCAGGGCGCGGCCATCGGCGGGGAGATTCCGGGCGCGTGGGTCTTCGTCGCCGAACATGTGCCGCCGCGCCACGTCGGATTCGCCTGTGGCACGCTCACCGCCGGATTGACCGGCGGCATCCTGCTCGGCTCGCTGGTGGCGATGGCCGTCACCCGCAGCTATGCGCCGGAGGAACTGCTCGCCGGAGGCTGGCGCGTGCCCTTCCTGCTCGGCGGCGCCTTTGGCCTGCTGGCGGTGTGGTTGCGCCAGTACCTGCAGGAGACGCCGGTGTTCATGGAGATGCAGGCACGCAAGCAACTGGCGGAGGAACTGCCGCTGAAGACCGTGGTGCGCGCGCACCGCCCGGCCGTGGTGCTCACCATGCTGCTGACCTGGCTGCTCTCCGCCGCCGTGGTGGTGATGATCCTGATGACGCCGACCTTGATGCAGAAGCTGTTCGCCATCCCCGGTGCCACCGCGCTCACCGCCAACAGCTTCGCCACACTGGCGCTCACCATCGGCTGCATCGTGTTCGGCGCACTGGCCGACCGCTACGGCGCAGGGCGTGTACTCGCCTACGGCTGCGTGGCATTGGGCGCGACCTCATGGCTGCTCTACCAGCAACTGGCGGGCGGCACCGAGCATCTCTATCTGTTGTACGCCCTGAACGGCTTCTTCGTCGGCGTGATCGGCGTGGTGCCCAGCGCCGCCGTCATGCAGTTCCCGCCCGCCGTGCGCTTCTCCGGCCTGTCCTTCTCCTACAACGTGGCCTACGCCGTGTTCGGCGGCATGACGCCGGTGCTGGTCAGCCTGCTGTTGCCGGTGCTGGGCGCGCAGGTGCCGGCCTGGTATGTGATGGTATTGAGCGCGGTGGGTGTGGGCATCGGGCTGTATCTGCTGCGACGCGGGGCAGTCGCCGGTCAGCACAAGGTGTAAAAACGGGGCGAACCGCCCTCGATTTTCATACCGGCCTGGGGTAATGTCTCGCCATGCCATGCCGCCCGCGTGTTCACATCGACGACGTACCGCTGCACATCGTGCAACGCGGGCACAACCGCGAGCCCTGCTTCTTCGCCGAAGAGGACTATCACACCTATCTGCACTGGTTGAATGAGGCGCTGCGCAAAGAACAATGCGCCCTGCATGCCTACGCCCTGATGACCAACCACGTGCATCTGCTGCTCACCCCCAGAGATGCCAAAGCTGTCCCGCAACTCATCATCGCCCTGGGCAGGCGCTACGTTCAATACATCAACGTCAGCTACCGCCGCAGCCTGCCCTCGAATGGGGTAGTCGGGGGCGGGAGCGACGAAATAAGAATTTTTAGAGGTGCCCTTGAATATAACTTGCGTATGTATATACTGCATGTAAGCACATTTAAGGAGGCCACCATGCGCACAGCAAAAGTATTCAAAAGCGGCAATTCGCAGGCGGTGAGGATACCGGCGGAATTTCAGTTCGATACCGATGAAGTGGAGATCTTTCGCAGGGACGATGAATTGGTGCTGCGTAAAAAAGCCAAATCGCTGGAACAAGCGTTCCACTTGCTCGGTTCACTGCCTGCTGATTTCATGACGGATCGCCAGGACGATCTGCCGCAAGAGCGTGTTGGACTGTAGCCATGCCGCGCTACCTGCTTGACACCAACATCTGCATCTATATCAAGAACCATCGCCCGGCCGAAGTGCTGGCGCGCTTTGCCAAATTGCCGCCCGGCAGAGTTGCCATGTCGGCTATCACGTATGGCGAACTGTGTTTTGGCGCGGAAAGAAGTTCAAAGTCAAAAGAATCGCACAGCATTCTCGAACAACTGATCACGCTGATCCCCGTATTGCCGCTCGATGAAACCGCATCGGTGCACTACGGGAAAATCCGCCAGTTCCTTCAAGTTAGCGGCAAACCCATCGGCAATAACGACCTGTGGATCGCCTCCCACGCACTCGCCAACAAACTCATACTGGTCACCAACAACGTAGCAGAGTTCGAACGCGTGCCGGGATTGCGGGTTGAAAACTGGGTTGGCGGGTAGGAGGAGGGATGCTGTGGAAAAACAATTCGAGCCCCCCTTTGATCACAGGGAAGCCAGAAGCAGCAAAGCGGAACAGAAGAATCGAGTGATCGAAGCGTTCAACGGAAACAGAAATAAAATCGGGCAACGGACATGCGCGGCACACACTGAACGAACAGTCATCCAGTGCGGTGAATCTTAGCATTTCCTGATGAACTTCAAAGGCCAAAGGTCTATACATTTTGGCATATAGGCGGGGAGAGTCTTTGCTGATAGGCTTCGGTGCATAGACCACTTGACGGAAAAGTGTTGCGATTCCGACAGCCTTTAATTCCTTGAATAATAGTAACTCATACGTTACCATCAAAAATGAAGATCAAAGTCGAAGAATACCTTTGCCAGGATGGAGCGAATCCATACAAGAAATGGTTCGACGGTCTTGATCCACAAGCGGCTGCCAAGATAGTCACTGCGAAATTGCGATTGGAGCTTGGCAACATATCCAGCGTGAAATGTTTTGATGGCATCGGTGAATACGTCATCGATTGGGGGCCGGGATACCGCGTTTACCTTGCCAAAGACGGAGACACCCTCATCATCTTGTTTGGCGGCGGAACCAAGCGGGGGCAGCAAAAAGATATTGAGCAGGCAAAAGCATTGCACACCGAATACAAGGCACGAAAAAAAGCCCGAGCTGGAACCAGCAAGACGCAGAAAGCTAAGAGG
>CAZSIO010000107.1:0-4274 GCA_964606865.1 uncultured Sideroxydans sp. | reverse complement strand
CTTCCCGCACCGCCGGCTCCGCCGCACCGTGTCAGGGCTGCGGTCCGACCCACAAAACCGGCTCATTTGATGCACACCGCGCGCACCTGCTGGATGTCGGTGATGCCGCTCAACACCTTTTCGATACCGTCCTGTTTCAGCGTGCGCATCCCCTCGTCCAGCGCGATGGCGAACAATTCGGCGACGCGCGCGTGTTCCTGGATGGCTTTTTTCACCGGGTCAGTGCCGATCATCAACTCATGCAGGCCAACACGACCGCGATAGCCGGTACCGGTGCATTTGTCGCAGCCTACTTTTTCGTACAGCGTGATCTGGCCTTTGTCGTCGCCAAACAGTTTCACCCATTCGGCGTACTGTTCTTTCATTCCGGTATTCGGATCTTTTTTCCACCGCTCGGTGTTTTTCAGTTCTTCCACATATTCGGTCAGCAGCAGCTTGATCTCGTCCTGGGTGGCAATATGCGGCTTCTTGCAATCCTTGCACAGCCGTTTCGCCAGACGCTGCGCCAGAATGCCGAGCAGCGCATCGGCGAAGTTGAACGGATCCATGCCCATGTCGAGCAGGCGAATGATGGATTCGGGCGCGCTGTTGGTGTGCAGGGTGGCGAACACGAGGTGGCCGGTGAGCGAGGCTTCGATACCGATGGAGACGGTTTCCTTGTCGCGCATTTCACCGACCATGATCACGTCCGGATCAGCGCGCAAAAAGGAGCGCATGATGGTGGCGAAATCCAGCCCGGCCTTCTTGTTGATCTGCACCTGGCGCAGGCCCTTCTGGGTGATTTCCACCGGGTCTTCCGCCGTCCAGATCTTGGTGTCGGGCGTGTTGATGTGTTTCAGGATGGAATGCAGCGTGGTGGTCTTGCCGGAACCGGTCGGGCCGCACACGAAGAACAACCCGTAAGGTTTGGCGATGGTCTTTTTGATCAGTTCCAGATTGCGCTCGGAGAAGCCCATCTTCTCCAGCGGGATGGGTTCGCCCGATGCCAGAATACGCATCACCACGTCTTCCACCCCACCCTGCGAGGGAATGGTCGCCACCCGCAGCTCGATGTCCAGCGGGCCGTATTTTTTGAATTTGATCTTGCCGTCCTGCGGCCTGCGCTTCTCGGAGATATCAAGGTCGCACATGATTTTGAGACGGGTCACCAGTGCGTTGCGATACGTGGCTGGAATCTCGATGTAGTTCAGCAGCGAGCCGTCCTTGCGCAGGCGGATTCCGGTTTTGCCTTTGCCCGGCATCGGCTCGATGTGGATATCGGACGCCCCCATCTTGTAAGCGTCGATGATGATCTTGTTGACCAGCTTGACCAGCTCGTTGTCGGCGGCCGCATTCAGATCATCCTGATTGACCCCGCTCGATTCCTCATCCTCCTCGCTGCCGAGCGAGGTAAGCAAATCATCCATCGACTCCGAAGAGTCGCCGAAACTGCCGGTGATGTCGCCCACCCCGCCGCCGCCGTAGAACGCATCCAGAGTGGCCTTGAATTCGCGCTGGGTACAAACCTTGTAGATCAGCCGGTTCTTGGGGAAGATGTTGTTGACGACGCGCGACGCCTGGATCCGCTCGGGATCGGTGGTGAGAATGACCAGCCCTTCCGGTGTGTCGTCGACCGGCACCCAGTGGCTGCTCTCGACATACTCGCGGCGCAGGTTGCGCAACAGATCGGCGGGCTTGACCCGGTCCGCCTTGAAAGGCTCGTAGCCCACGTTGAAGAATTTCGACAACGCCGAACCCAGTGCCTCAAGCTTGATGCCGAATTCGTCGATCAGCACATTTTCGACGTCGATCCCTTTGCGCCGCGCCGTGCGGGTCGCCAGCTCGAACTCCGCCGCCGACATGACCGCATCCGCCACCAGGTAATCGTATTTGGTCTTGATCGCATCGCTTTGCTGCTGGCGCTGGCGCAAGGCGATGGCGAGGGTTTGCGTCAACTCTTTCACGCCCTCTTCCACCTCCTGCGGAAAGGGCTGCCCCGCCTTGTTGTTGATGACTTGCATGACGCCGACCAGGTCGCCCCCCTCGTCCACGATCGGTGCGACCAGCATCTGCTTGGTGCGGTAGCCGGTGCGCTTGTCCACGTCCTGCAGAAAACGCAGCGTGGGACTGTGCACCGCGAGTTCCTGCTGGTCATACACGTCCTTGATGTTGAGCAGTTTCTTGTGCGCGGCGCTGTAACCGGCGATGCTCTGCTCGGCGATGGGCAATTTCAGGTCCTTGAATGAGTTGAGTCCGGTCTTGACTTTGGAGATCAGCGAGGCCTTGTCGTCACCCACCACATAGATGGTGAGCCGGTCGGCATTGAACAGGGTGCAAATGTCCTTGCTGACGTCGAGCATGATCTCGTCGATGTTGCTCGTCGCATGGATCTTGTTGGTGACCTGATTGAGGTTGCGCGTGAATTCAAGGCGCACGCTCATTTCGTTGGCATTACCCTGCAGCGGACTATTCATTTTTTTGTCTCCCTTGCCTACTGTTGCTGCGCTCGCGACACCGACCACAGCCCGTTTTCCAGCACATAGACGTCATACCCCGACTGCGCCAGGATGAACGCGGCAGCCGCGCTGCGGCGGCCACTCTGGCAATAGGCGATATAGGGCGTCGCCTTGCTCAATACGCCGATCGCATTGCGGATGTCGTTGAGCGGCACATTGATCGCTCCCGGCAGTTTGTCGTAACGGTATTCCGGCGGATGGCGCACGTCCAGCCACACCGCGCCCTGCTTCACCTTTTCCTTTGCTTCCGCAAAACTGATGCGGTGCAATAAAGGCTCTTTCATCAATTCGAGGAAGTCCTGCTTTTTCATGCGCAGCAGCACACCGTTGCTTTTCATGGTGACCGTGGCATTGCGCTTGGCATCCGAGACCAGCGCCTCTTCACCGAACACGTCGCCCGCCTTGAGTTCGGCCAGCAGCAGATCGGCACCGCCCACGCGGCGCGTGACCTGGGCGCGCCCGCTCTCGATCAGGAAGTAATAATCGCCTTCCTCGCCCTCGCGCACGATCACATCTTTTTCCCAAACCGCGATGGCTTCGACCCGATTAAGCAGTTTGCCAATGTTGGCCGGCGGCAGATGCGCGAACGGGCCGTGATTCAGATTCTCCGCGCTGAACATGCCGGAATTCAGCAGGCGTCTGACCGCCGCCTCGCTCCCGCCCTTGTCGATCTTCGGTTTGATGTCGTCGTGGCTGGCGAACTGGTCCCAGGTCACCATGCGATCCAGCAAGTCGTCATCGACGCGCAGCAATTGCACCCGGCTCAGCGCGTTGGCGGCCACGATGTCCGGCTGCCGTTTGCCGATCGGATGGCGCGCCCATTCGGAATCGGCGCGCATGGTGACCTTGTTGCCGTCGGCATAGGTCAGCTCCAGTTCACCCCGCACCAGATACACCGATTGCCCCTCCATGGTTCGGTCTTTGAAGGGATCCTGGCCCGGCGCCACATTCTCGATGTGGCAATAGTCGAGCAGTTCGCGCAGGCGCGCAGGACTGAAACTGGAGATCGGTTCCAGTGCGGCGAGGACTCTGATGTCGAGTGTGTCGTTCATGGTCTGATCAAAAATCGAACTCTTGTCCGTTTTGCAATATTTTCGGATTGACGTGGCGCACCTGTTCGCTGATCTCGCGCATGGTCATCTCCACCTCACCCGGTTTCAAGTGGGTAATGAATATCTCCGGCTCCAACTTCAGCTTGGCCAACTCTACCGCCAGCAGACTGGGGCACAGGTGCTTGGACAGGATGGCCAGCTCTTTTTCGGCATCGCAAAAAGCGGTCTCCACGATCAAATAGCGCAGATTGGGGATGCGATTGACCGCTTCCCACAGGGCATCGCAAGTCGTGGTGTCGCCGCTGAACACAAGACTCGCATTTCCGCTGTCGATGCGGAAGCCGATGGCCGGCACCACGTGATTGACCGGCAACGGGGTCAGCTTGCGCCCGCCCACTTCGACCGTCTCGCCCATGCGTATTTCTTCATAGCGCATCACCGGCTGCTGCAGATTCGGGATCTCGGCAAAATCCGGCCAGATCGCCCAGTTGAATATGTGCTGCTGCAGAATCTTCAGCGTCTCTGCCGTGGCATGGATGACGATGGGTTGGTCGCGCATGAAGCCGACACTGTCGATCAGCAGAGGCAGGCAGGCGATGTGATCGAGGTGCGAGTGGGTGATGAAAACGTGATCGATCACGCTCATCTCGGCCAGACTCAACTCCCCCAGTCCGGTGCCGGCATCGATCAGCACGTCATGGTCGAGCAGGAGCGAGGTGGTGCGAAA
>CAZSIO010000106.1:0-4279 GCA_964606865.1 uncultured Sideroxydans sp. | reverse complement strand
GGTCTTCCCGCACCATGCCCATCAGGTCGATACGTGCATAGCGCACATGATCTTCGGGATTGTTCTCGCCAAAGCGCGTGCCCATGTAGCAGTTGATCGCGTACAAGCCCTGGGCGACCGCGCCGGACCGCATGATGTTTGCCTTTTCGGCGATGACGATCTTTTTGTTCTGGCCCCAATATCTTGCCTCGAATGCTGCCCCCGTACCGCCCAGGCCCGCACCGACAACCAGGATGTCGATATCGTCTTCAATAATTGTCTGGTAGCTCATTAGTATTGCACTCCCTCTTTAATTTCCAAGCCATTGGATTTCAGTGTGTGTAGGCCGCCTTCATCCATGCGGATGTACTTGGGCTCATTAAACAGCAGTTGGCTGTCGCGCATCTCTTTGCTGGGAGCGGGTACGTCTGCCAGTTTGGGTGTTGCCGATCCCCAGGGTTTGGTCGTGATGGGCGCCAGCAGCTCCATGTCTTTTTTGCCGTTACGGAACTTGATGCGCCACGCAATCGTGCCTTTGTCTTCATCACGAATCACGCGAACACTGTGTCCAAGCGGAGCAAAGTCGGCGTAACCGCGTACATCAATGGCCTGGTGCGGGCAGGCTTTCACGCATGAATAACACTCCCAGCACATATTGGGTTCGATGTTGTAAGCCCGACGCAGCTTCTTGTCGATGTGCATGATGTCGGATGGGCAGATGTCAACGCATTCTCCGCAACCATCACAACGCGTCATATATACAAAGGTTGGCATAAAATATTCCTCTTTTCTTGTAGATAATTGGTTAAGCCGGCATTAGTAGTGATTGGGTCGTTCAGCCTTGATACATAGACCCATGTTCGGCGGGTTCTTGCCCATATACATGGGAATATCCGGAAATTTCCGCTGTACTTCGGGATCCGTCAAGTCGTAGTCGGGCGGCAGATTTTCGCGGGAACCATCCGCACGGGTAATTTTTTTCTGGTTCGCCGCAGCGGGCTTGTAGAACATGTGTGCGAATTTCGACCAGTACACGCCGCCGAACAGAATGGTGCTGGAAAGGATGAACAAGGCAAAGAAGACGGTCAACCCGCCGCCCGTGAACGACCAGACCAATGCAAAAGTCGAGGTGGCAAGCAGCGAGACAATGAACAGGTCCGCGCGTTCGAAGCGGAACCATGGCAATCCTTCCGCAGAAACGTCAACGCGAATGAAGAACCAGAACCAGTATCCGCCAACGGCCAGCATCAGTGCGCCGATATGCCAGAGCTGTGGCAGCAGGGCGGGTGTGGACGCTTCCGGCGAGGAATAGCCGAAGATCATGATCGCGGTCGTCAGCACAAACATGATGAATCCGTACATCATCAATATGTGCGAAAGCCGGCGTCTTGGATTGTGGAACTCGCCGGCGGTCAACACTTCATTCGCCAGCACCGAGATCGCAATAGCCGCTTTCTCACCGCCACTCACAGAGCGTTTTGCATTTTTCTGCGCTTTTTTTGCATTTTCGAAAAAGTATTGCGCGCTTTTCTTGTGCAGTATGTCCAGTATCGTCCCGCCCATGACCAGCAGTACCATGACGATGACATACCCCTGCATCATTGCGGGTGATATAACTTCTGAAAGTGCAGCGAAGGGGTTGCTCGTGAACATCAGGTTCTCCTCAAAAAATATTAGTCACAACATATCAGTCAATCTATTGGTCGTTGAGTCAGGAAAGTATTGTCCCCAAAATCCTGCCCCGCGAACCTACCACAATTACTTTACAAAATCAGTCTAAACAAAAAGAAGGGGGCTTCCGGCACACTGAACGCCCGCCAGGTTTCACTTCTGCTAGGCGGTATTCAATCCCGCATAGTACTCGCGCAATATCTCCAACACTTCGGGGCGGCTGAATTCGGTCGGCACTTCAGCGCCTTCCGAGAGCATCTTGCGCAACTGGGTGCCGGAGACCTGCAGACGATCGGCATCACTGTGCGGGCAGGTTCGGCCCGATGCCATGCCGCCGCATTTGTAGCACCAGAATGAAATGTCGATCTTCATCGCCTCGGTCTGGAGGGCGCCCTTGGGTATCGTGTCGAAGATGTGATGCGCATCAAACGGCCCGTAGTAGCTGCCGACGCCGGCATGGTCGCGGCCGACGATCTGGTGGGAACAGCCGTAGTTCTGGCGGAAGAGCGCATGCAGCAGCGCCTCGCGCGGCCCTGCATAACGCATGTCCAGTGGATAGCCTGCCTGTACCACAGTCTTGGCGACGAAATAATTCTTGGTCAGCGCGATGATGGCGTGGGTGCGCACCTCGGCCGGGATGTCGCCGGGCTTGAGATTGCCGAGCAGCGAGTGGATCAGCACGCCGTCGCAGACTTCGATTGCGACCTTGGCCAGATATTCGTGCGAGCGGTGCATGGGGTTGCGCGTCTGGAAACAGGCGACCTTGCTCCAGCCCAGCTCCTCGAACAGTTCGCGCGTCTCTTTCGGTGTCTTGAACATCGTGCCGTACTTCTGCGGGAAGCCGCCTTGTGACAGCACTTTTACCGGGCCGGCGAGATTCACTTCACCCTGTTCCATCACCATCTTCACGCCGGGGTGTTTGGGGTCGGTGGTGCCGAACACCATGGCACATTCGTGCGCCTTGTCGATGCTGTATTTTTCGGTGACTTTCATCGTGCCCAGAATGCTCTGGTCTTCGGGATCGACCAGCGCGATCTCGCTGCCGGTGGGGATGGCGTCTGCCGTCGATTTATCGGTGGAGAGCGTGATCGGGATGGGCCAGAACAGGCCATTTGTCATGGTCATGCCGTCGCACACACCCTGCCAGTCGGCATGCGTCATGAAGCCATCGAGCGGGGTAAAGCCGCCAATGCCGAGCATGATGATGTCGCCTTTTTCGCGCGAACTGACGGCCACCATCGGAAAGGATTGCGCCCGGACGGTCTCCGCAATCAGTTCTTCTCCGGAAAGCAATAACGGTTTGAGGCTGCTGCCCCCATGCGGGTCTACCAATGCCATACGATCTCCCTGAAATAAACCACGTTTTGACTGTGGTGCGCACACTAGATCAAGAGGGGTGCCCGCGCGATACCCCTCATGGGTTGAGGGTCGTCCCCCCCTTACGGGTTACGCGCCGCTCCCTCATCACGGCTATGGCAGCAACGGCGTGCGATACGCATACTTGTCGCGCGCAATTCCGAGTAGTTTAGTCGGACAGTTTCGCCTCGATAAAAGTCAATACACCCTAAACTATCGCCCATGTCATCGACCCCATTGCACGACCCGCTTGCGCCTCCTGTCGCGGGCGCCACGACTGAAGTTCGCCACACCACCTGTTATATGTGCGCCTGCCGCTGCGGCATCCGCGTCCATCTGCGCAACGGCGAGATTCGCTATATTGACGGCAACCCCGATCACCCGTTGAACGGCGGCGTGATTTGCGCCAAGGGTTCTTCCGGCATCATGAAACAGTATTCACCGGCGCGCCTGACCAAGCCGCTGCGGCGCAAGCCGGGCAGCGAGCGCGGCGCCGGCGAGTTCGAGGAGATTTCCTGGGAAGAGACGTTCACTCTCCTCGCGGAACGCCTCGGCAAACTGCGCGCGACCGACCCGAAGAAATTTGCGCTGTTCACCGGGCGCGACCAGATGCAGGCGCTGACCGGCATGTTCGCGCGCCAGTTCGGCACGCCCAACTATGCGGCGCACGGCGGTTTCTGTTCGGTCAACATGGCGGCCGGCATGATCTACACCATCGGCGGTTCGTTCTGGGAGTTCGGCGGCCCCGATCTGGAACGCGCCAAGCTGTTCATCATGATCGGCACGGCGGAAGATCATCACTCCAATCCGATGAAAGTGTCGCTGTCGAAGTTCAAGCGCGAGGGCGGACGTTTCATTTCCATCAATCCGGTGCGCACCGGCTATTCGGCCATCGCCGACGAATGGGTGCCCATCCGCCCCGGCACAGATGGCGCGCTGTTCCTCGCCATCATCCACGAGATCATCAAGCTGGGTTTATATGACCGCGAATTCCTGGTGCGTTACACCAACTCCGGCGAGCTGGTAAACCTCGATGCGGCGCATGACGAGTTTGGCATGTTCGTGCGCACCGAGGTGCCGGAGGAGGAGGGCTGTTACGACCCGCAGAACAAACTCTGGTGGGACCGCAATACCGACAAACCGGTCATCACCCATAGCGAAGGGGCTGATCCCCTTCTGCGTGGCGAATTCAAATTGCCGGATGGCACGCCGGTCAAGCCCGCGTTCCAGTTGCTGATCGACCGCGTGGAGGAATATACGCCGGAGTGGGCGG
>CAZSIO010000105.1:1412-4331 GCA_964606865.1 uncultured Sideroxydans sp. | reverse complement strand
CGGTGAACGACTACGAGGCCAAACTGCTGCAGGACAAGACCGGCAAGACGCTGAAGCAGATCGCCGACCGGGTCAAGGCGCTGATCATCACCTTGGGCAGCGACGGCTCGCTGATCCACGCCGGCGGCAAGGAATACGCCATCCCCACCCCCAAACCGGCCGCCATCGTCGATCCGACCGGCTGCGGTGACGCCTACCGTGCCGGCCTGCTATACGGCATCCAGGCCGGATGGGACTGGGAGACCGCGGGCCGCCTCGCCTCGCTCATGGGCGCGCTCAAGATCGCCAGCCGTGGCGGACAGAACCACCGATACACGCGTGCCGAACTGGCCGCTTTGTACCAGCATCATTTCGGCTCGCGCATCACGTTGTAACGGCCATGTCGGCCAATACGCCATTGCGGGAGCCCGATTTATCGGGCGATGACAACCCTCCTATTCGCCCGATAAATCGGGCTGCCACCTGTCGCCCCCCTCCTTGCAACTTCATTGCCTGACTGCCGGGTAAAGTCGGCACCATGAACCCGCAACTTCTTGCCCGCTTATCCCAACGCATCAGTGATGCAACGCAGCGCCGGTTCGAGGCGCGTCGCGCGACATCGGTCGGCGGCGGCGACATCAATGAATCATTACTCCTCGAGGGTGGCGACGACACGCGCTACTTCGTCAAACTCAACGTTGAACAGCGGCATGCGATGTTCCTTTCCGAAGCCGCCGGGCTTGATGCCATCGCCGCGACCACGACCCTGCGCGTGCCGCAGGTCATCGCGCACGGCTGCATGGAAGGACGAAGCTATCTGGTGTTGGAATATCTGGCGTTGAGCTCGCACGGCGATGCGCGCCTGCTCGGCGAACAGCTCGCGGCCATGCATCGCCACACCGCAAACCATTTTGGTTTCGCGCAGGACAATTTCATCGGCAGCACGCCGCAACCGAATGCGCGGAAAGAGAGTTGGATCGATTTTTGGCGCGAGCAACGGCTGGGATTCCAGTTGCGTCTTGCCGCAGAAAACGGCTATGGCGATGAACTGCAAAGGGCGGGAGAAAAGTTGCTGGTGAGGTTGCCGGATTTATTCGACGGCTATACCCCGCAGCCGTCATTGCTGCATGGCGACCTGTGGGGCGGCAACCACGGCTATCTCGCCGACGGCACGCCGGCCATCTTCGATCCCGCCGTGTATTTTGGCGACCGCGAATGCGATATAGCCATGACCGAACTGTTCGGCGGCTATGCGGCGGATTTTTATGCGGCCTACCGTGCCGCCTGGCCGCTGGACGCAGGCTATGCCGTGCGGCGCGACCTGTACAACCTGTATCACGTGCTCAACCACGCCAACCTGTTCGGCAGAGAGGACTGCGACACGTTACTGGCGAAGCCAGCCGATTGCGGGAGCAGTCTCACGGTCGCCCTTCCACACCAGAGGGCTGCGCCCCACTGTGTACCGGCGACCGGTTATGTCAGGCAGGCCACGCAGATGATGGCGGGATTGCTCGCATCTGTTTGAACGCGTCAATCTGCCAAGTTGTGTCGGACTAAAGTCCGGCCGACATACCCCGCGCCGTTCTCTGTGGGTCGGGTTTTAACCCGACCTACAAATCCCGTCAGTCCGAAGTGAAGCGGTACGTGTTCTTTCCGCTCTGCTTGGACTGATACATCGCTTCATCCGCGCGGCGCAGCAACTCCTCGGCGCTTTCGCCGTGTTGCGGATAGAGCGCGATGCCGATGCTGGCGCCGACGCGGCCTGGCGTGCCGTTCAGGTCAAATGGCGTTGCCAGGTTGGCGATGATTTTCTTTGCCACTGACGCCGCGTTCTCCGGACTGGCGATATTCTCCAGCAGGAGGATAAATTCATCACCGCCGATGCGTGCCACCACATCCGACTGCCGTACGGTCTCCCCCAGCCTTTGCGCGACGCCTTGCAGCAGCAGGTCGCCCGCTTCGTGTCCCAGCGTATCGTTGATCTTCTTGAAACCGTCCAGATCAAGAAACATCACCGCCAATTTGCTGTGACTGCGCCCGGAAAGGGCAATGGAGTGGGCCAGGATTTCGGAAAAATAGGCGCGATTGGGCAAGCCGGTCAGGAAGTCGTGGTGTGCCAGATGGGCGATCTTTTCCTCGGCCTGTTTGCGTTCGGTGATGTCGCGCACGATGCCGATGAAATAGCGCACGCCGCCCAGATGCATTTCCGACAGCGACAACTCCATCGGAAAGGGCTCGCCGCCCTGACGCTTCCCTTGCATTTCCACCCCGCGCTGGCCCAGTTGTTCGAGCAATGCGGTCCGCTGAACACCTTGCTGTGCCGCATCCTGCGCCAGATTGCTTGCCAGCATGCCGATGTCCTGACCCTGGATGGCCTGCTGCGAATATCCGAATATCTTCTCCGCCGCCGGATTGAATCCCTCTATCCGCCCGGATTCATCCAGCGTGATGATGCCGTCCATTACGTTACGGATGATCGACTGCAGCTGGTTCTGACTCTTCTCCAGATCGAGTTTGACCTGCTTCAGATTCGTGACCATTTGCCAGAACAACTTCACTTCAGTGCCGCCTGCCACCCGTTTGTCGCCAAAGATGCGCTCCGCCGCATCGGCGACCGTATCGTCGTGCGACAAGTTGTACACGATGCAGTCCGGGTATTGTTTGCAGTACTCCAGCGCCTGTACCGCATCGGTAAAAGTGGCGATCCCGTGTGGTTGCGCCAGGCGAATCCCGGGTGCGTCGGCATTGGTATCCACGATGGCAACCACATTGACCAAACGCTCCTCCAGGAACATTTCCAGCAAGGCGGTGCCACCACGGCCGGCACCGATAATCAAGACGGGATAACCCGGTTTCCCTGCGACTGTCATGGCTTGTTCCTCGTGAACACCCTATTCAAGGCGTGGATTCTCGCACAGTTGCGCCGTCAGGGTTTTATCC
>CAZSIO010000105.1:0-1312 GCA_964606865.1 uncultured Sideroxydans sp. | reverse complement strand
CGCCGGGGAAGCACATTTTATTTGCCATTCGCGGCGATTCAGTACATAGTGCGCGCCGCGATCATCAGACGCTCGTGTCGTTGTCAGGTTTCCCGCACTCGCGGCAGCCATTCCTTCATCCCCTTGCCGTCTCGACTATCGCACCACTGGGGTCGCGCCCCGTTGTTTTATCAGGAGATGATGCATGGCAAAAGAAGAGTTGCTTGAAATGGACGGAGTAGTAGATGAAGTGCTGCCCGATTCGCGTTACCGCGTCACGCTGGAGAACGGTCACAAACTGATCGCCTACAGCGCGGGCAAAATGAAAAAAAATCACATTCGCATCATTGCCGGCGACAAGGTGTCGCTGGAACTATCCCCCTACGACCTGAGCAAGGCGCGCATCACCTTCCGCCACATCGAAGGCCGCGGCGCCTTCGTGCCGCAGCAAAAACGCAGATACTGATTCCGTGGGTCGGGTTTCAACCCGACATCGCTTCACCAGTGCTTCGCCACCGGGTTGCTGCAACCCACCTGGAACAGCTTCCGGTCTTCCAGCCGAATGGCCGTCATCGGCCCGCCCCACAGGCAACCGGTATCCAGCGCGATGACGTTGTCGCGCAGCACCAGCCCCAGCGCCGACCAGTGACCGAAGATCACCGTGGCATCCGCGCTCTTGCGCCCCGGCACGTCGAACCACGGCAAGTGCCCGGCGGGAATGTTCTCCACCTCGCCCTTGAATTTGAATTCCATCTCGCCCTGCGGCGTGCAGATGCGCAGGCGCGTGAACGCATTGACGATGACGCGCAGACGTTTATGGCCGGACAGATCCTCCTGCCAGACTTGCGGCGCGTTGCCGTACATCTGCCGGATGAAATCCACGTAGTCGTCGCCGCGCAAGACCGCCTCCACCTCATGCGCCCGCTGCACCGCCTCTTGCGCCGTCCAGTTGGGCAACACGCCCGCGTGCACCAGCAGATGGCCGTCCTCCAGATGCGCCAACTTCTGCCGGCGCAGCCAATGCAGCAATTCATCCCGGTCGGGCGCGGCGAGAATCCCGTCCAGCGTATCGCTCTTGTGCAACTGGCCGATGCCCGCATCCACCGCGACCAGATGCAGATCGTGATTGCCCAGCACCGTGATCGCGCTATCGCCCAGCGACTTCACCAAGCGCAACACTTCCAGCGACCCCGGCCCGCGATTGACCAGATCGCCCACGAACCAGAGCTTGTCCTGTGCGGGGTCGAAACGGATCTGCTGCAGCAACTGCTGCAATTCCTCGTAACACCCCTGAATGTCGCCTATCGCATAAATCGCCATCGCAATTCCCGAA
>CAZSIO010000104.1:0-4398 GCA_964606865.1 uncultured Sideroxydans sp. | reverse complement strand
GTCCCGATCATTTCGCGGCGAGCTTCTGCCCGATCATCTCGGCCAGCTTGCCGACTTCTGCATTGGATTCGGCGCTGAAGGCCTTGCTATCCACTTTCGCCACATACTTGCCCACTTCCAGACTGGCGCCCTGCCCCATCATCAAGCCGAACAGGGCAACGCCGGCGGCAGCGGCTTTCTCGCCGCCGGTGGTGATCTCGTCAAGCTTGCTCACAGCCTTGCTGCCCAGCATCGGCGCGATGAGTTGCACGCGGGTGAAATCCTTGGGGCCGCTGAACTCGGTGCCGTTCGGCAGTTTGGCGGTTTCAAAGTTGGTCTGCAGTTCGATGCCGGTGGTCTGCGGGGTGACGGTGGGAGAAGACGGCTTGATCGAGATCACCGGGATGAAAGCGACCTTGGCCGAGGCAGCATCGCGGTCAGCGCTGCCCAAGGCGGTGTAGGAATCCACTTCGGTCTCGAACGTGCCATAGGCCAGGTTCAGCGTGATGCGCACCACGGCGACACCTTCAAGCGTCCCCAGCACCTCGCGGGCGATATCGCTTTCCAGCTTGCCGTTCATATTGCCCATGCCGAGGAAGAAGCTGCCGTTTGGATCGATCTTCGCACCCGGGTCATATACCTTCAAACCAGCAGGCGCGAGCGAGACCATCTTGTCGTCCTTGACCGGCTCCGTACCACCGTTGATCTTCTTGAACGCCTCGGTGGTGATTACTTTGGAAAGTGGCACCACCTCGAAACCGGCCGCAGTCAGTTGTTTCTCGAAAGCCTTCCAGGCACCGTCCGTGACCTGTTGCAGCATCTCCAAGTCGGGATCGGTCCACTCCGTGAACATGGCGGACTTGGCCTCCGCCTTGCCGCCGCCGAACAGGCCGCTCTTGGCCCTGGCCGTTTTGTTGAGCTTGGTATGGACGTTGACCTTGAAGTAAGGCACGACCAGTTGCTTGATGCCGTGCTTCTTCAGTTTGGAAAGGTTGTCGTCCTTGAGAAGGTCGTCACCGGCATGCGCAGTGGCAAAGAAGGCGAGCATCACCGGGACGGCGAGGTATTTCAGAATCGTGTCGAGTTTCATGTCTCTCTCCATGGATGTTGGGGGAAAGCCTGTCTAGGCCGGGCGGATTCTGTGCGGGAACCAAGGGGGTATCAATCCCGCGTTCTCGGGGGGTGGTATTCGGATGGGTATTTGGTAGAGTGCGCCCACTTCATGCTTCGGGGTAGTGGTAAAAAACATGAGTCTGCTGAGAAGACCTGCGCGCCAGATGTATGCCTTATGGGGGATGATCCTTGCCGCGTCAGGCCTCACGGTATGGCTCGCCTTGCAGTCGCCCTGGCTGGGCGTGCGTTTTGGTCTGTCGGACGCGGGCAAAGAAGTGGTGGTGGTCGCAGTAGCAGAAGGGCGTGACGAAATACCCGAAGGTGCGGTCGCGCAAAGATTGCTGGGGCGCGATGGTGCAGGCATCGAACTTCAGCCGATGGACATCATCGAAGAGCCGGATTTCTATGACACCTATGCGGAGATGGATGTTTTCTTCGCCCGGCAAGCGCGTCTGGATGCGATCCTGCGTTCGGGCGAGGTGCGCCTGCAATGGCAGACAGAAGACAGCAGCGCGGGCGAGACGATATTGTTTCCCGGCAAGCGGCCACTGCGCGACCTGCCTTGGGTGTTCTGGTCCCAGATCATCGCCGGTTTTGCCAGCCTGCTGATCGCCGGCTGGGTCTATCTGCTGCGCCCGCAGGATTGGGGGGCGCGCATGTTCGCCTTGACCGGACTGGCCTTCCCGTTCGCGACGTCGAGCGCCGCCCTCTACAGCACGCGCGAACTGGCGCTGCCGGAAGAACTGTTTCGGCAACTTTCCATGCTCAACCACTTTGGCTCCACCGCGTTCGGCATGGCGCTGGTCGCGCTGTTCTTATGCTATCCGCGCCTGCTGGTGCGACCTGTATATCTGTTATTCATCCCCGCCATCTTTGGCGCCTGGTACCTGACTGATGTTTTCCGCTGGGCACCGGATGTCGACTGGGGTATCCGCTTCCCGTTGATCGTCGAGTTGATGCTGGCAATATCTTTTGCCGTGATCCAGTGGCGCAAAAGCTTCCGGCAACCGCTGGAACGCGCCGCGCTACGCTGGTTCACGTTTTCGACCCTGCTGGGCTGCAGCCTGTTCATTCTGGTGGTGGTTGCTCAAAGTGCACTGGGTTTGCCGCCGTTACTGTCGCAAGGGTATTCCTTCGGTTTTTTCCTCATCATGTATGCGGGCATCGCCTTGGGACTGCGCAGATACCGCCTGTTCAACATGGACGAATGGGCCTACCGTATCCTGTTGTGGGTCTTCGGCGCGACAACCGTGATCTCGCTTGACGTGTTGCTGGTTCTGGCGGGAGTGGAGCAGAGGCTGTCGCTTGGCGGTTCATTGTTGATCGCTGGCTGGCTGTATTTTCCGTTCCGCCAATGGCTGTGGCAGCGCATCGTGAACAGCAACGCGGTGCGTCTGGAGACTTTGTTGCCGCAGCTATCGGAACTGGCGTTTATGCCTGTCGGCGAGGCGCGCGAAGCGCATTGGGACGCCGTGCTGCGTCGCATGTTCGACCCGCTGGAGGTACGGCGCAGTGAACCGACCTGCACGCAACCGTCCGTGCAAGATGACGGACTCGCCTTGTGCCTGCCCGCACCGGGCGGCATGCAGGGGCGCACCTTGCGCTTCGCGGCGGGCGGTCGCCGCCTGTTCTCCACGCGCGATGCCGCATTCGCCGCCACGCTGTGCCATTTGGCGGAACAGTTGCTGTCCGGCCGCGAGGGCTACGAGCGCGGGGTGCGGCAGGAACGGCAGCGGTTGGCGCGTGACCTGCACGACAACATCGGCGCGCGCCTGCTGCGCCTCATCCACCACCTGCGCGGTACGCCGGATGCCGAGATCGCGCGCGATGCGATGAAGGACCTGCGTACCGCGATCGCTGCGATGGATATGGCACCGGTACCCCTCTCCAATGCCTTGGCCGACTGGCGCGCCGAGATCGAAAAGCGCTGCGAGGCGGCGCCATGCCGCCTCGAATGGCGGCAACCGGACGAATTGCCGGCCGGGCAGCTGGCGCCGCGCACCAAAGCAATGCTGGAATCGGTGATGCGCGAGATGATCACCAATGCGATCAAACACGCCGCTCCTGCGCACATCGAAGTGGAGATCGCCGCTGCTCGGGGACTGCTCAGGATGAGCGTGAGTAACGATGGCGCCATCAGTGATCCACGAAGCTGGGAAAGTGGCTATGGCCTGCGCAATATGCGCGGCCGGTTGGAAGAACTGGGCGGGCGCTTTGACATCTCGCATTCTACGGACAAGGTTTGTTTGATCGCAGAGGTTCCCCTGACATGAAAATCGCCATGATTGTTGAAGATATGCCCGAATCGCAGCAGATGCTGCGCGAAGTCGTCAGCACCGCTTTCCCCGGCATTCACACGTACTGTGCGTTCGACGTGGCCGGTGCGCTGAAAATGATCCGTCAGTTTCAGTTCGATCTCGTGCTGATCGATCTGTCGCTACCGGACGGGGAAGGCGGGACGGTAATCGAAGCCGTGAGCGCACGCTTTCCCGAAAGCGTGATCGTGGTCGCCACCATCTTCGATGACGATTCCCATCTGTTTCCGGCCCTGCGCGCCGGTGCGCAGGGTTACCTGTTGAAGGACGAGGAACCCGAGTTGCTGGTAAAGCAGTTGCAGGGTATCCGCGAGTGCCGACCGCCGCTGTCGCCTGCGGTCGCGCGGCGCATACTGAGCCATTTCCACGAAGAAGAATTGCGGCAGGCCAATGCGCAGGAAGTTCTCTCGCCGCGAGAGCGCGAAGTGCTGGGTCAACTGGCACGCGGCATCAGCATCACCACCATCGCACAGGAGATGGGCATCTCGCATCACACCGTGGGCGACCATGTGAAGAACATCTACCGCAAGCTCAACATCTCCTCGCGCGCCGAAGCCGCGCTGCAGGCACGCAACATGGGATTGATGTAGCCGGCCTCAGTCCGGCAAACGGGTGCGCAGCACGTCGCGGTCGAACCACCATCGGTCGCCGACAATCGCATCAAGCACTTGCGCGAGCCGCGGCAGGAACACCTGCGGGTCGCGCAGCTGCAGGCGGTCCAGCCAACGGTCGAGCGCGCCCTGATCCTGCACGTTGCTGTGGCGCTGCGCCACCATGGCGATCAGATTGTTCACCAGGAAACCCAGATTCTCGTGCTGATCGTCAGCGGCACGCAGATCGACCACGTAGCGCGCCGTGATCGCCGCCACGGCGGCCCCATCCGCATTATCGGGCGTCTCGTCGACGAGATGGATCAGCATGGCAGCCGTCACTTCGGGATCGACCGGGAAGGTCACGGCCAGCCAGATGCCCATGCCAAGCACCGCGATGG
>CAZSIO010000103.1:0-4413 GCA_964606865.1 uncultured Sideroxydans sp. | reverse complement strand
TGGGACATCAAACGCTTTTACGAAACCTACAGCGCCGCGCCCGTATTTCTGCGACAGCTTGTCGCAGAAATACCCTGGGGCCAAAACATCCTGATTTTTCAAAGGGTAAAAGACGAGGCCGCGCGCGGCTACTATCTTGAAGCCACCGCCCGGCTGGGCTGGACGCGCAATGTGCTGCTCAACCAGATCAAGGCCGAAGCGTACCAAGCCAGCCTGCAAGACAAGACGCACAACTTCCCCGCCGTGTTGCCGCAACACTTGGCCGAACAGGCCGATGAAGCGCTGAAAAGCCGTTACAGTTTGGAATTTCTTGGCATCAATCAGGCCGTGCATGAGCGCGAGCTGGAGCAACGACTCATCGCGCGGCTCAAAGATTTCATGATTGAGCTGGGCTATGGATTTTGCTTCGTGGGCAGCCAATACCGGCTCACGCTGGGCGAGAACGAATATTTTCTTGACCTGCTGTTCTACCACCGCTTTTTGAAATGTCTGGTCGCGGTTGAGCTCAAGACCGGGCGCTTCCGCCCCGAATACGCGGGCAAGATGGATTTCTATCTCGAAGTGCTGAATGAAAAAGAACGCGCGCCGGACGAGAACCCCGCCATCGGCATCATCCTGTGCGCGGAGCGCGACCAACTGGAAGTCGAGTTCAGCCTGAAATCCAAAGCGAATGCCATCGGCGTGGCAACATACCAGCTCTATCCCCAGCTGCCCCGAGAATACCAAGGCCGTTTGCCGACCGATGAAGACTGGCAACGGCTGCTTGAATCAGCGCGGGATTCGGAATCGTCAGCATGAGTACAGGCCCCCAGCTGTTAGCACTAAACCCCTTGGCCATAGTTTTGTCATGACGCAACAAAATTCGGGTAGCGCCCCCTTTAAAAAACCCAGGTAGGAGAATCATGCTGCGAGAAATCCTAAAACGTATTTTGACCGAATGGCCTAAAGCGATTAGCGAGCCATTCGCAGATCATCCACTAGCTCATGCTATTCGCCAGGAACTTCGTGAGGCAATAAGCTCGATCCTTTCTGAAAAATACCCGAACTACATTATTTCAGGCAGCGCAGGTGCAGGAAATTGGGCGAACGTCCCATGGCTTTCGATTTTGAACCCTGAAATTACAAAATCTACTCAGGACGGCATTTATCCTGTTTATTTGTTTCGAGCTGACGGAACTGGCGTATATCTTTCCCTCAATCAGGGAGCTACTACGCCACAAAAGCTACTAGGCAAAGCCAAGGCAGATTTGAAAGCCAGTTCGCTCGTAATTAAACTGAGATCAGAAGTTCCAAAACTGGCTAGCTGGGGCGAGCAACAAATTGAACTAGCTGCCAACACGGCACTGGGCAGATCATATGAAATGCCTAACATTGCTGCTCGCTTTTATGCCGTAAATTCGCTGCCTTCTGAAGAGGTACTCAGAGCTGACTTACTTGCGGCTATGAAAATATATGAAGACATCGAACCTATTTGGCGAGCATCACAACAATCTCAAAAATTACAGCCTTCATCGGTAATAAATCAAATGCGTGCAGGATCCTCATTAGATGAATTTCGGGAGCAATCGTATGCGGACTTTGCTCAAGCCGGGTTGCGTGTCTCTGATGGCTTGTTGCTCCGTTTGGGTGCCTCTCTGCTTGCCAAGCGTTTCCTCATTCTCACCGGGCTGTCCGGCTCCGGTAAAACCAAACTGGCCCACGCTTTTGCTTCATGGCTGACTGAGTCGGAAGACCAATACCGGCTGGTGGCCGTGGGGGCGGACTGGACGACCAATGAAAACGTGGTTGGCTATCAGGATGCTTTGCAGCCCGAGATTTACCGCAAGCCTTCCAACGGATTGCTGGAAGTGATTTTGCGCGCTGCCACAGATGCGGATCGCCCGTACTTCCTGATACTGGACGAGATGAATTTGTCGCATGTGGAGCGCTATTTTGCCGATATCTTGTCGGCCATCGAGTCGGGGCGGGAGATCGCGCTGCACGCGGCGGCGGGCAGTCTGAAGTCGGGCGAGGGCGATACCCTGCCTGTGCCGCCCAGAGTTTGCCTGCCGAAAAATCTGTTCATCATCGGCACGGTCAATGTGGATGAAACCACCTACATGTTCTCTCCCAAGGTGCTGGATCGCGCTAATGTGATTGAATTCCGCTCCACTGCGGATGACATTGCCGCCTTCCTCGATGCGCCGGCGGCGGTGAACATGGAGTTGCTGGCCGGAAAGGGCGCGGCCTTTGGCGCAGCCTTTGTGGCGGAAGCGGCCGCGGAAGTTCAGCTGAAAAGTGAAACAGCGGCAGAGCTCAAGGCGCAGCTGGCGGAAGTATTTGCGGCGCTTGCGCCGATTGGCGCGGAGTTCGGCTTTCGCACCGCATATGAAATCACCCGCTTCGCTTATTACCACGGCAAACTGGCCGGCGCGGACTGGCAATTCAGCGACGCGCTGGATGCCCAGGTGCTGCAAAAGCTGATGCCCAAATTGCACGGTTCGCAGCGCAGGCTGGAGCCGGTGCTTAAAGCACTGGAAGAGTTTTGCGCAGCCCATCAGTGCAATGCCAGCCTGGAAAAAATACGCCGCATGCAAGATCGCCTGAAAGACGGCTTCACCAGTTTCGCCGAGGCGTAATTGGCCGCGCAACCGGCCAGCGAAACCCTGGAGTTTGTAGACAGCCGCAGCACGCCGGTTGCGCGGCTGGCGCTGTATGCGCCGGAAGGCAAGACAGGCAGCCTGCTTCGGCTGGCTAAGGCGGAAGCCAGCGATGCCGGGGAGGAGCCGCTGCAGATTCTGGAGGGGCTGCGCTACGAATATGCATTTGAGGGCGCGGGGGCAGAAAGCTTTAGATTGGAGGAGGCTTTCGGCAAAGGCATGGTTGAGCCCAGCAACAATCCAAGGCTGGCGCACTGCGGAAGCATCGCAACCGGCCTGAATACAGGGCGGCTGGGTTTGGTGGCGCGCGATGCGGCTGGCGCCATTGTTGGTAGCGCCGCGCTTGAAGTGCGCTCGCGCAAGCTCGGCTACCGCAATGACTACCGGCAAATGCTGGAAGACATCACCGGGCAGTGCGTGGATTTGCTCATGGAGCTGCGCGCGCCGGCGGCCATGCGCCTCGCGCCCGATCCTGGGCGTACGCCGGAAACTATCGGCCAGCGCTTTGCTTTCTTGCGCGCGCTGATCGGCTCGCGCCAGTTTGGCGATGTGCTGCACCGCATTGCTACTCATCCCCACCAGCGCTGGGAACCCGAGGAGATCACCTGCAACACCCGCCGCGGTTTTCGTCCCGATGCCCGGGCAATACGCCAGCTTGCGCGCGCGCCGCGCCGCTCGCCTTTGCCGGACGGGCATCCGCTGGCGAAAACGATTTCTTCTCTGCCGGAGCGCATATCGGTTTACCGCAATGTGCAAAGCGAAGACACACCCGAGAACCGCTTTGTCAAATTCGCGCTGCAAACCTTTGTCAGCTTTTTGAACAGAATGCGCCTCAAGCTGGAGGAGGCCGGCAGCGCTGCCGATGCCCGGCTGAGGGATGAAATAGCGGCGCTGGAAGGCCGGCTTGAAACCGCATTGGCGGCGGATGTGTTTCGCGATGTCTCCGGGCCCGACACGCTGCCGCTGGGCAGCACGGTGTTGCAGCGCAGGGAAGGCTACCGCGAGGTGTATCAGGCGTGGCTCAGGTTTGATATGGCGGCGCGCCTGGTTTGGCGGGGCGGCGATGATGTGTATGGCGCGGGACAGCGCGACATCGCCGCGCTGTACGAATACTGGGTTTTCTTCAAGCTGCTGGATATTGTGGCCGGTGTATTCAAACTTGAGAGGCCGGCGGCGCAAACGCTGATTGAAAAAACTGCCGATGGTTTTGGCCTCAAGCTTAAAACCGGCGAGCATTTGGCGTTTCAGGGAGTCTTCCTGGGCGGCGCCCGCCCGCTCAGCGTGCGCTTTAGCTACAACCGCAGTTTTACTCAGAATCGCAACCCGAGCGTTTCCGGCTCCTGGACGGAGCGCATGCGCCCCGATTACACCCTGAGCTTATGGCCGTCAGATTTCGACGAGCGCGAAGCCGAGGCGCAGGAGCTCATGGTGCATATTCATTTCGACGCGAAATATCGCATCGAAAGTATCGAGCAAATATTCGGCAAGGACGACGCGGAGATGGACGAGGCCGGGCGCGAGCGCGACCTGAATTCGGAAAAACAGGAGCAGCGCGAGGGGCGATACAAGCGCGCCGATCTGCTCAAGATGCATGCTTACCATGACGCGATCCGGCGCACGCAAGGGGCTTACGTTCTGTATCCCGGAGACAAAGCCAAGCAGTGGGAAGGCTACCGGGAAATCCTTCCCGGCATTGGCGCATTCCCGATCAGGCCCGGCAATGGCGCGCAGGAAGTCGAGAAGTTTGTGCGCGAAATTGTCGCGCACACGTGCG
>CAZSIO010000102.1:0-4428 GCA_964606865.1 uncultured Sideroxydans sp. | reverse complement strand
TCGTGCGGCGGGTGAAGGATGAATACAAAGCGCCGACTTTTGTCTATCAGGTCAGTGGCGAATACGCCATGCTCAAGGCCGCCGCGCTGAACGGCTGGCTGAACGAGGAAGCGTGCGTGCTGGAATCATTGCTGGCGTTCAAGCGCGCCGGTGCGGACGGCATCCTGACCTACTTCGCGCTGGAAGCGGCGCGGTGGCTGAAGTCAGGCGGCTAACAAAACTTTTACTGCGCTGATGTCCGCGTGAGTGTCCGGGTGGCGGCTACCGCTGTAGCGCGCATTCTCTGGTAGGACGATTAGATGAATCGGTGTGCCGGCTTCACTGGCCAAGGTGTAGCTCGGCACGGTCTCTTCGCGCCCCCCTATTTTCAATCGCCACTCTCCATCCTCGAATTCCAGGTTGTGCTTGAGCAGGAACAACAGCACGGCTTTGGCATCGTCGCTGAACAGGTTCAGGTTGATATCGGAGTCAGGACCCGCACTTCCGCTTAGTACCGATCCGGTCAGGTAGGGATGGAATGGCTCCAGTTGCTGCATGGCAGCGAGGGCTTCCTGGCGCAATTGGCGCAGGTTTTGCGGATGATCATGCTGCGGGAAGAGTGCCCGGTAGCTGTGCAGCGCTGCTTCGACTTCTTCATTACTGGGCAAATGTTGCGTTTCAAGTGCGCCGAGTTGCTTCGCCGCTTTGCGCTTGGCAAAGAAGAAATCCGTGATGCCGCCCTCGAACATTAACTTGGCCGCTTGTTGCGCGAGTTGTTCGCGCATCAGGTTGCGGTGGGGCAAGGGAGGCTTGCGCATCAGAAGAGCTGATCGCTGTCTTTTTCGGTGGGCTTGAAAAGATCAGGCAGGAAACTATTCCTTTCCGGCGGCAGAAATTCTTCATAGAAATATTCGATTCTCTCACCCGCCGGATCGCGCAAGCCTTCCTCATTGATGCGAGCGGTGACGATGCCGGGTGGCACCAGATATTCAATTTGCGGCTCGTCCTTGAGGATTTTGCCCATATAGTCCATCCAGATCGGCAATGCGGCACCTCCGCCGGTTTCCTTTTCGCCCAGACTGCGCGGGTTGTCATACCCGACCCAGGTGATGGCAACCAGTGTGGGATGGAAACCGCAGAACCAGGCGTCCATCGACTCGCTGGTAGTGCCGGTCTTGCCCGCGAGGTCTTGCCGGCCCAGTGCCATCGCGCGAATCGCGGTGCCGTGCTTGACCACATCCTGCAACATATTGACCATGGTGAAAGTATTGCGGATATCCAGTATCTGTTCCGCATCTTTCCCGGCCACGACGGGTACGGTTTCACTGATCAGGTTGCCTTGTCCGTCTTCAATGCGCTGGATCAGATAAGGATTGATCCGATAACCGCCGTTGGCAAACACGGCGTAGCCGCCCAACATCTGCCAGGGCGTAACCGAGACCGCGCCCAGTGCCATGGTTAAGTAGGGTCCGACCTTATCCCGATCAAAGCCGAATTTGGTGACGTAGTCCTGCGCGTACTCCAATCCGATGGATTGCAGAATGCGAATCGAGACCAGGTTTTTTGACTTGGTCAACCCTTGGCGCAAGCGCATCGGACCCTCGAATTTTCCTTCATAATTTTTCGGCTCCCACGGTTCACCGCCGGTATCCGTCAGATTGACCACGAGGGGCGCATCGTTGACGACCGAAGCGGGAGTGAAGCCTTTTTCCAGCGCGGCAGAATAGATGAAAGGCTTGAAGCTGGAGCCGGGTTGGCGCCAAGCTTGGGTAACGTGGTTATATTGGGTTCGATTGAAGTCGAAACCGCCCACCAGCGCATACACGGCACCGGTGCGCGGATCGGCAGAGACGAAGGCGGCTTCGACCTGCGGCATTTGGGTGATCTCCCAGGTTTCGGCCGAAGCTTTGCGCATCCGGATAAGCGCGCCTTTGCGCAGGCGCCGGTGCAGTACCTGATTTTCGCCGACCAGCGCATAGCGCAAACCCTCGCCGCCGATCTCGGCACGCACTCCGCCGCCGATGTAGGCAGTGATGGCCTTGCGGCTGGCCGATAAAACAATCGCCGGGATCAACTCCCCATCGTGCTGCACGTCCCGCAAAGCTGCATCCATCAGGGCATCAGTGTCGTTTTTCTTGAGATCAACATATCCTTCCGGGCCGCGGTATTCATGGCGGCGGTCATAGTCGAGCACCCCTTTGCGCAGCGCGGCATAGGCCTCCGCCTGATCCGCCAGCCGGATCGTGGTGTGAACGCTGTATCCCTGTGTGTAAGCCTCTTCCTGGAAGCGGTCATACATTTCCTGGCGCACCATTTCGGCGACAAAGCTGGCATTGACCGCGAACTCCTGATGGTATGCAGTCTGCTTGGTCTGCAACGGTTCATTCAAGGCCAGATCAAATTGATCACGCTGGATATAACCCAGATCGAGCATGCGACGCAGGATGTATTCCTGCCTGACCTTGGCGCGCGAAGGATTGACAACCGGGTTGTAAGCGCCGGGTGCTTTGGGTAAGCCGGCCAGCATGGACATCTCGGCGAGGGATAGCCGGGCGAGTGGTTTGGAAAAATACGCTTGCGCGGCAGCGCCGAACCCGTACGCGCGCTGTCCGAGATAGATATGATTGATGTAGAGTTCGAGGATTTGATCCTTGCTCAAATTGTGCTCGATCTTGAAGGCAAGCAGCATTTCATTGAGTTTGCGCGAAAATGTTTTTTCCCTGGAAAGGAAAAAATTGCGCGCCACTTGCATGGTGATGGTACTGGCGCCCTGTTTGACGCCACCGGAGGTGAAGTTGGAGTAAGCGGCTCGCATCACGCCGATATAGTCAACTCCGCCATGTTCGTAAAAGCGATCATCTTCTGCCGCCAGGATAGACAGCTTCATCATTTCGGGCACCGCATCGATGCTGACCAGTTCCCTCCGCTCTTCGCCAAATTCACCAATCAGAATGTTTTCCGCACTGTAGATGCGCAACGGCATTTTGGGGTGGTAGTTGGTCAAGGCTTCCAGCGAAGGCAGCGTGGGATAGGTGAGAATGGCGGCAAAGATCAGGAACAGGAACGGTAGCAACGGCAGTAGAAGCAGTCCGAGTGCAGGATAAAACCACCAGCGAGAAGTCATGGCAAAGAGGATTAGGGATTGTGTACACTTGGATTATAACTTCGTTGGCCGGCAAAACAGGGTATCCAGAAAAAACTTTACACCCGCGAGAGTTATTGCTAGGATTTAAACCACTTTATACGGAAGTGCGCTAACTATCCTATGATTAAAGGAAATTTCGACATCCCGTTAGATTTTTTGCAGACTTCCACGCCGCCGATGATTGGGGTGGATATCAGTTCGTCCTCTGTTAAGTTGCTGGAATTGAGTCAGGCGCCAAAAAAAGGTGGGTTGGTTGTTGAACGATATGCGATTGAGCCACTTTCGTCTGATGCGGTCAGCGACGGCAATATCAATAATCTCGATGCTGTGTCCGAAGCGTTGCAGCGTGCGTGGAAGCGCATGGGCACACGGATCCGCAACGTCAGCTTGGCATTGCCTGCAGCAACGGTTATCAGCAAGAAGATCATGCTTCCCGCAGGCTTGCGGGAAGACGATTTGGAATACCAGGTCGAGACCGAGGCCAATCAATACATCCCGTTCGCGCTGGACGAAGTGAATCTTGATTTCCAGGTACTCGGCCCTTCACCCACCAATCCGGAAGAGATCGAAGTCTTGCTGGCGGCTTCACGTAAAGTTAACGTCGAGGATCGGGTCGCAGCTGCCCAAGCCGCGGGGTTGCGCACAGTTGTCATGGATGTCGAGCCCTATGCTGCGGAAGCTGCTTTTGAACAAATTCGTTCGCAGTTACCCGGCGGCGCCGCGGACCAATGTATCGCCGTCGTCGATATCGGCGCCAGCGTGATGAATGTGAACGTGTTGCGCAACGGCCAGTCGGTTTATACGCGAGACCAGCAAGTAGGCGGCGCCCAGTTGACCCAGCAAATTCAGGCGGCGTTTGGCCTGACCGCTGAAGAAGCGGAGGCCGGCAAACGCAGCGGCGGATTGCCGGAAAATTACGAGAGCGATGTACTGGCACCGTTTCGTGAGAATCTGGCGATGGAAGTTTCGCGCGCGTTACAGTTCTTCTTTACTTCCACCCAATATAACGAGGTCGGCTATGTCGTACTGGCCGGCGGCTGCGCGGCGCTGGCCGGGGTGGATGAAGCGGTGGCCACACGTACCCAGGTCAGCACGCTGGTGGCCAATCCATTCCAGCTGATGTCCCTGTCCAGCCGGATCAAGCCGCGCCAATTACAGGCGGATGCGCCGGCGCTGATGATTGCTTGCGGTTTGGCGATGCGGAGGTTTGACCCATCATGATACGCATTAACTTATTGCCTCACCGCGCAGAGAAACGTCGTGCAAGGCAGTTGCAATTTATCGTGTTGAGCGTGTTGTCGCTC
>CAZSIO010000101.1:0-4480 GCA_964606865.1 uncultured Sideroxydans sp. | reverse complement strand
CTTAGGAAAATGGAGTGGACGGATTTGGACTTTAATAAAGCAGAATGGAACTACTTCATTACTAAGACGAAAACAAAGCATGTGGTTCCGCTATGTGAGCAGGCAATCAAAATTTTGCAAGATATTAAACCTCTAACAGGAGGAGGAAGATATGTTTTCCCCGGAGAGAGAGATCACGACCGGCCAATGAGTGACAATGCAATTAGATCTGCACTTCGACGATTGGGGTGGGCAAATGATGAGATGACTCCACATGGAT
Organism: uncultured Sideroxydans sp.; assembly: GCA_964606865.1. Taxonomy (GTDB): domain Bacteria; phylum Pseudomonadota; class Gammaproteobacteria; order Burkholderiales; family Gallionellaceae; genus Sideroxyarcus. Next base: position 4,221 of record CAZSIO010000101.1, on the reverse strand, counting down.
TTCGGGCCATGGCCTCCACTATTCTGGACAACATGGGTTATAAGCAGGAATGGCTAGAGCGTCAGCTTGGGCATGAAGAACCAAACAAAGTAAAGGCGGCTTACAAACGTGATGTTTGGAGAATGTACTTACCAGAGCGAGTGGCAATGATGCAGGATTGGGCTAATTACTTAGACAAGTTGAAGGCTGTTGCAGAAGTGAAGCCAATTCGGGAATATCCGGAGGGACAATCCCATCCATGAGCAGCTACAACTGCTAATGCATCTTGCCTAATCTTGTGGGATTTAGCCATTCAAGTCATCAATCGGTTCAATCTTTAATGCTTCAGGATGCCACTTTCTCATTTCGGCAAGGGTTGCTTCTGGGAATGTAGTCACTGAGAACTCACCTTCTGGCTTGATGACTCGCCACATGAAATGCACCTCACTCATGCCATCAAGATTTTTCTGAATAATTCCATTGCCTGTACTGACAAAACCGCCCAAAGCTCCTTTTGTCACTTTTGTCAGTTCGATATTAGGGGTACTTTGAGAAACTGTTTCATCCTCAAGCTGTTTCAGCCTATCCAGATACCTACTCATACAGTCCCCACGCTCAACCAATAATAGTGTGTAGTGGGCCTCCCACCAGTAAATCGGTCTTCCCTTCGCATGTGACCATATTCCTCCAGCAGATCAATAGCAGATTGCGCTTTGATTGGGGTCTCCAGTCCCGCCCAACCAGCGCGATAAATATCCCGCCCTGTAAATGGACTGGACAACTTGCCGCTTGCCAAGCGCTTTAATAGCGTTTTAGCAGCGTCAATATCGGGACGAGTGGCGTAGCTATAAATCCGCCTTGCGTGTGATTCTAGGTACTCACCAAAGGCGATTGCACGCAACAATGACTTCTCACTGACTGCGCCGTGCTTGGTGTCGCATAGGTGGTTAATCAGTGCCAGCGAAGGGATTAACTTTCGATACTTGGAAAGATGCGACACGATAGCTGGATGCTCTTCGCCAGATCTTAATCGGGTTTCCAATGAAGCGCGCCATTCTGAAAATACCAATTGCGCCTCATCATCAAAACGCAGAAATGGTGTGCCACCGAATTGGTCCGCTTCCGCGCCAATCTCAATGCTGGATAGATTGTCCAATCGTTCAGCCAACTGATTTACGGCTTGCCGAATCTCACTATCAGGATATCGATCAACTTCTTTCCAGTCGGGTGAGATGTCGGGATAGACCATTAAGCCAAAGCGTTGTAGCAGCCCGTCCGCTCCCGCGCCACCGCCTGTTGCCTGCCTTACATATTCAGCCAATACGCCGGGTTGTATACCCCCAATAATGGACAAACAAAGTGCCTCAATATGCAATCCCTTGCCGCGCATTATTCTGTCGAAGGTGTAAGGCTTGTCACCGTCCGCTGATGTGAGATAAAACGACCTCGCCACTTCCTGTCCGCCCGCATCCAACTGTTTCAGAAGTCCGATAATCTCATCCGATTCAACTAATAGACCATTGGGATTTTCAATCAGCAATTCGCCCAATGCTTCATAGCTGGCATTGTTAGTTAAGAAGCGTTTTAGAATAGGCTTGTTATCTATTTCCTCAGCTCTGAGCAGCGATCTAACGTCGGCATTCTTGTTATTTCTGAGCTTCTTTTTGGCTTCATTCTTTCCCAACACCTCCAGCAACTTGGCAACTTCTATTTGAGATTCGTGATCAACCATCTGATTGTTAAAACTCTCAAATGCCGCTGCCTGTAGCTTCTTGATTGGGGACAATGCCGCACCAAGGGTTGGACTTTTCATCACACCTGAATTTCCTACTACTGCCCCCCACAGATTGCAGATGACTGTCCAGTCGTTTTGCTTCATTGGCCTGATGCCAACCTTGCGCCCGATGATCGTTCCCATCATCACCATGACTGCCACAGCCGCAAAGTCGGGCGGACATTGCATGCGTTCAGAAATATCTTTTACGAAGCCTCGCAATCCATCAGGAAGATAGGCGTAGTCGAAAGGCATCACGCCTGGCAGTGCTGGCAATGGCTCGGGTTGCGCACTGGCATCACCCACATCATTTATTCGCGATATTCCACTTCCTAGGGGGTCAGTTTGTTGGATGACAAACTGTGCCGCTTCAATCGCCACCTTTACCGCATCACGCCCTTGCACGATTGCCATGTCGTTGAAGTCTTTATCACCATCTGGTCGTGGTTCGCCGAATACAGGCATGGCAACTGATCCACCAACAGCTTGAGCGGCTTCGGTGGCTTTGCGCTGCCCCGTACCTGTCGCATCATCATCGGCACACAAGATGATCTGCACATTGGGTTTATTTGCTCGCAATGCAGTTGCCAGCTTTTTTAGATTGCCCGCATCGAAAGCAACAATCACCGCATAGCCTGTTGCTTCATGGATAGATGCTCCAGTAGCAAATCCCTCACAAATACAAACGGGCTTACCCAACTCGATCTTGCCGATGACAAAGCCGCCTTTCTCACCGTTTGGTAAAAACCGCTTTTCGCCATCACAATTAATAAATTGCAGGCTAGATATCTTTCCGCCCAACATAAGCGGCATTACTAAAGCGCCGTTGCAGTCCATCCCGCCGATGGTCAACGATCCGCAAAAAACCTTCGCCCCATGCGGCATGATGCCCTTCCGCTTAATATACGGATGCTCGGTAACGCATGGCTGGTTAGCCCCTAGTGTGTTTGATGGATCATTCCATAGTGCTTGTGCTTTGGATGCCGCCATTGCCCTACGATTTGCCAGTGCATCAATATCAGCCAAGCGCTTAGCTTCTCGCTGGGCTACTTCTTCCGCTGTTGGTTGTGCAGGTTTGCCGGTACTGTTGTGGACATAACCGCCTTGCTTGGCATAATGAAACAACGTGCCAATGTTGATACCGCCGTCATTGGCAAATGACTTCCACGAGGCCGCTGCCGCGCGTGCAGAATAATTGTCTGCCGATCTAGACCAACGATCCCAAACATCAAAGCCGCTTTCATCAAATTCTGCTTTGATACCCATGCCACAATTGATCCAAGTATCGCGGTCGCTTGCATCAATATAAGCTAATGCCTGTTCGACTTGGATGAGCGAGGTGGTGAAACTATCTCGTGGCTTCGAGGACTTGCTTTCGCGAGGATCGGCAACTTTTTTGGTAGTGTACATAGTCGCCCCTTACGCTGTTTTTGTAAGGTTTGATAACCATCCGATAATGTCCGATTGCTTCCAGCGCACAGAACCTGTCCCCAGGGAAACAGGCGCAGGAAATTTGCCCGCTTTAATTAAGCGATAGATGGATGCGCGGGATAATCCAGCAATCTTTTCAACTTGTTTGCGACGCAACAGATGGTCAGCGAGTTGTTGTGCAACTTGATTCATTTTGTACCCTTTCAAGATTGATTGAAACGGTACGCATGGTATGCACTAAGATTGTTTGAAAATACAGCTGTTCTGGCTCAGTACGTACTCAGCCAGTAGAGTGCGACTTTTCCCACTCTCTACACCACCGTTCAATAACGGCAGAACTTTCTAAGTTTTCGTACTTGCTCAACATATCCTTAGCAAATGCAGCTTTGCTCTTGTAATTGCCTTTCGGGATTTCTGGTGTTTTGGACTTTTGCCAATCATGCCAGCATTGGAATACATAAGATTTTTCTAATTGTTTGGGGTCGTTTTCCAACCTTTTCTTTACTGCACGTATCGCAATAAATTTTTGCTCCCTCGCTCCAAGCATAGAAATTGGTAGAAATTCACACAACTCATCGGAGCAAAATAAGGCATCCATGGCGAACATTGCAGCCTTGTCGTAGTTATTTCTTAAGTGATGTCTAATCGCCAGTTTTCCGCAAAGATGAGCCATAAATGCAACTGCCGACATATATTCCTCATCGTTCCAGCCTAAAGAATGTCGAGCGGAGCAAACTGCTGTGTATGGTGACTCTCTAACTATTTCGCCTTGATCGTGATGTGTGAATCGATCTCGATTCCGAATGAGGTCCTTCAATAGCGTTGATGCATCAATTGATGACTTCGGATGCTCATTGTTAATGAGTGAAATTCTTACTCCGAATAATTCAATTATTTCACTCAGAAATGCAGTAAACGAATCATTTTTTGCCTCTCTGTAAAGTTGACATTCAACGTACAGATCTACCGACAACAAATCGATTGTTTCAATTACTAACAGCCGAGGTTTTCCCACACACAATCTCCTTAATATTTTT
>CAZSIO010000100.1:1926-4516 GCA_964606865.1 uncultured Sideroxydans sp. | reverse complement strand
GGTCGCCTTCGCGGCCTGTTCGTTCGCGCTTGATGCCAACGGTTATGTGCAGCTGCTGCCCGCCGGCGAGTTTCGTGCGCGTGATGGCCGCCCGACCGAGTGCGCCGCCTGGCTGACCAATGCCGAGATCGCAGCCAAGCTGATCGCCGACATTGCTGCCCTGGCTAACCCGGTGGTGATCGACTACGAACACCAGACCATCTTGTCATCCGAGAACGGCCAGAAAGCGCCTGCGGCCGGTTGGTTCACTGCCGAAGGGATGGAATGGCGCGAAGGCGAAGGGCTGTTCGCCAAGGTCGAATGGACTGAGACCGCCAAGCTGCACATCGATGCCAAGGAATATCGCTTCATCTCGCCGGTGATCTTGTTCGACAAGAAGACCGGCGCAATCAAAAAGATCATCAACGCCGCACTGACCAACAACGCCGCCATCGACGGCATGGAAGAGGTCAGCGCGCGCCTTTCCGCTTCACTCACACAGGAGACAAACATGGAAGAGTTGCTCGAACAACTGCGCTGGTTCTTTAACCTGCCCACAATGGCTACGGCGGATGAGATTCTGGCCGAGGTGAAGAAAGCCGCCGACAAGATCAAGGCTGCCCAGCCGGAAGTGATGGCTGCGGCCAGCTTTGATGTTGCTGGGCTGGTCACATCTCTCAGTGCCGACATTGCCGCGCTCAAGTCCGCCACACCCGATCTGTCCAAGTACGCCCCAGTCGAAACCATGCAGGCGCTGCAAGCCGAATTGGCTGCGCTGACCGCTGCCAACAACGCGCGCGAAGTGGAGGGCGTGGTCACTGCCGCGCTGTCTGCAGGCAAGTTGCTGCCGCCCCAGGAGAAGTGGGCGCGCGATCTGGGCAAAGCCAACCTCGCGGCGCTGACCCAGTACCTGGAGACGGCGCAGCCGATCGACGCGCTGACTGCTACGCAGACCGGCGGCAAGAAGCCGGAAGGCCAAGCCGAGGGCGAGCTGAGCGAAGCGCAGCTGGCGATGTGCGCGGCCACTGGCGTCTCGCCGGAAGCCTTCAAGAAGACGCTGGCTGCCCAGTCTGCGTCCTAACCAACAACCTAACAGGAGAACGACATGCCTTTGACTGCTGATCGCAATACCCAAATGAAAGACGGCGAACTGATCGCCGTGCCCATCGCCACCGCCAAGAAGATTTTCGCCGGCAGTCTGGTGGCCGCAAACGCCACCGGCTATGCCACACCCGGCGCTGTCGCTGCCACGCTGACCTATCTGGGTCGCGCGGAAGAGACGGTGGACAACACGGGCGCAGATGGTGCGCTGAGCGTGCTGGTGCGTCGCGGCAAGGCGTTCAAGTTCGCCAACAGCGCCGCCGACGCGGTGACGCAGGCCAGCATGGGCAAGGTCTGCTACATCGAGGACGACCAGACCGTGTCTGCCACCAGCGCCACCGGTGCCCGTTCTGCGGCCGGTATCGTCATTGGCGTGGAAGCCGGCGGCGTCTGGGTGCAGTAAGCCCTGATCCAACCACTCGTTAATTAAAAGGAGAATCCCATGATCATCAACCGCGAGAACCTCGCCAACCTCTTCATCAGCTTGAAGACCACGTTCAACAATGCATTCGGTGCTGCGCCGTCGGTCTGGCAGAAGATCGCCATGAAGGTGCCCAGCACCACCGGCCAGAACGATTACGCCTGGTTGAGCAAGTTCCCGATGATGCAGAAGTGGATCGGCGACAAGAACGTGAAAGCGCTGGAAGCTTCCAAGTACACCATCAAGAACGACGACTTCGAGGCCACCGTTGAGGTGGACCGCAACGATGTCGATGATGACAACCTGGGCATCTACGGCCCGCAGGCACAGATGGCCGGTGAGTCTGCCGCCCAGCTGCCGGACGAGATCGTGATGGCGCTGGCCAACAGTGCGTTCACCGCCGAATGCTTCGACGGCCAGTTCTTCTGCGATACCGACCACGTCGTGGCCAAGGCGTCCGTATCCAACAAGGGCGCGGTAGCGCTCTCTGTGGCAACGCAAGCCGCTGCGATCGCCAGCTACGGCGCAGCCCGCACCGCGATGCGCAAGTTCAAGGACGACGAAGGCCGCCCGCTGAACATCACGCCGAACGTGCTGCTGGTGCCGCCCGCGCTGGAACACATCGCCCTGGCATTGGTGAACAACGACCGCCTGGATGACGGCAAGGCCAACCCCTTCAAGGGCACGGCTGAGGTGGTGGTGGATGCACGCCTGACCAGCGACACCGCATGGTTCCTGCTGGACACCACCAAGGCGATCAAGCCCTTCATCTACCAGGAGCGCAAAGCCCCGGTGTTCGTCGAGCAGACCGACATGAACAGCGACAACGTGTTCATGCGCAAGAAGTTCCGCTACGGCGCTGAAGCGCGCGCAGCAGGCGGCTACGGCTTCTGGCAGCTCTGCTACGGCTCCACCGGCGCATAAGGAATACACCCCCGAGCGGCAGCACGCTAACCGGAGCCGCCCTGAGTGCGGCTCCGGGGTGTGAAGGACAAACGAACAAGGAGTGATCATGGCTACAGCAAGCAAGAACAAGGCAGCTGCACCAGCTGCTGCTGACAACAAGGCCGGGGCAGATGCCGCCGCCGC
>CAZSIO010000100.1:0-1826 GCA_964606865.1 uncultured Sideroxydans sp. | reverse complement strand
CCGCCGCGAAAAAGACCGTCAAGGTGCCCGCGCTGAGCGTCGTATCCAGCCGCGATGGCTTCCGCCGTGGCGGCCGCGCATGGGCCAAGGGCGAGACGGTCGTCGCGCTGTCCGATCTGGGCAAAGAACAGATCGCGCAGATTAAGGGCGAGGCGCTGCTGTCCGTCACCGATACAGAGATCGAAGTGGAAGTCTCCGCGTAGGGGCGTAAGGCCTTACGCCCGCACAAAAAATGAGCTACGCAGCCAAAGCCAACATGATCGCGCGCTTCGGCGAACCCGAAGTGATCGCGCTCACTGACCGAACCGGCACTCTCGATGTAATCGATGACGCCGTACTTGCATCGGCATTGTCTGAGGCAGATGCCGAGATCGATCCCTACCTGGCGCCGCGCCATGTCCTGCCGCTGGCCAGTGTGCCGAAGATACTCACCGGGTTCGCTTGCGATATCGCGCGTTATCGCTTATCAGGAGCCGGAGTAACCGAGACGGATGCGGTGCGTCTGCGCTACAAGGATGCCATTAAGTTTTTGGAAAGTGTCGCTGCTGGTCGGATCGGCCTCGGGTTGGATGTCGCAAACAATGTCGCTCAACCTGCCAACTCGGTGCAGTTCAGTACGCCGAACAGCCGGGCATTTGATCGGAGCAGCCGCTGATGCTCACCGATCTGGTGTTGGCCCGTATCACGTCTCAGGTAAGCGGGCTTGGGTCAACAGGGATTGCGGCGAATCTTGCCGCGATCAAGCGCGGCACCACTAAATTCCCCGCCGTGTTTGTGGTGCCTAAGAACCGGCGCGGTACAGGCAACCGCTACATGACCGGCGTGGTCGCACAAAAGCGCGAAGTTCGAATCCAGATCGTAATGGCTGTGCGCAACATCAGCGGCGTGACCGGCAGCAAGGCAATCACGGACATCGAGCAGTTATACGACCTGATAGATGGTGCCTTGTTCGGTTATTGCCCCTCTGCCGACCATGACCCAATGATGCTGGAGAGCGGGCAGATGATCGAGCTGCGGGATGGCGAGTGCTGGTGGGTGGACGAATACGTGACGGCGTTCGACCGCAGGGTTTAAAACAGGGAGATGAAATGAAAGACGAATTCGCAGGACAGGGCGGCAGCTACACCACAGACAAGGACGGCAAGCGCACGCGCGTCGAAGAGCCGACCGCCGGCAGCTCGCGCTGCCTGCATCCGGATGCGCAGCTGCCGCAGGTTGATCTCGCGCAGCTGGTTACCGGCACCGCCGCCGACATCATCGCCGCGCTGTGGTTGCTCGATGCGGCGCAGCTCGCGCAGCTGGCCGAATTTGAAACCAGCGGCAAGGCGCGCGTGACCGTGCTCGATGCCATCACCGCCGAACAGGCAAAACGTTAACAGGAGATTACTGCCATGCCATTTAAAGTAAAAAAACAAGTACTGATGTCGAAGATCGAAACAACCTATGGCGTCGACCCCGCGCCGGTCGGTGCGACCGATTCCGTGTTGGCCAGCAATATCCGGATCACTCCGATGGAAATCAATTCCAGCGACCGCTCCGTGGTCAGGGGGTTTTTCGGCAGCGCCGGCAAGATCGTTTCCGGCGCGCACGTGAAGTTCGGCTTTGACATCGAGGCGTTTACCTCCGGCGTCGCGGGTACCCCTGCCGCCTATGGCCCCCTGATGAAGGCGTGCGCCCAATCGGAAAACGTCTTGGCGGGCGTCAGCGTGACCTACGCCGGGGTATCTGCCGCAGAACAGGCGATGACGCACTATTTCAACCGGGACGGCAAGCTGCGCAAGATCAGCGGCTGGCGCGGTAGTGTAAAACTGAAAATGTCACCCAAG
>CAZSIO010000099.1:0-4569 GCA_964606865.1 uncultured Sideroxydans sp. | reverse complement strand
TCACGTTCCGCGCGTTGCGCCTGATGCAGAAAGCCGATGTGGTGGTGTACGACAATCTCGTGTCCAAGCCCATCGTCGAGATGACGCGGCGCGATGCGGAGCGCATCTTCGTCGGCAAAAAACGCGCCGACCACACGATGCGCCAGGAAGAGATCAACCAACTGCTGGTGCGTCTCGCCAAGGAAGGCAAACGCGTGTTGCGCCTCAAGGGCGGCGACCCGTTCATCTTCGGGCGCGGCGGCGAAGAGATCGAAACGCTGGCGGCGGAAGGCGTTCCGTTCCAGGTGGTGCCGGGCATCACCGCAGCATCCGGCGTGGCTTCTTACGCGGGCATTCCGCTGACCCATCGCGACCATGCGCAGGCATGCGTGTTTGTCACCGGCCATCTCAAGGATGGCACGATGAATCTTGATTGGGAGTTGCTGGCGCGGCCGCGGCAGACGGTGGTGGTGTACATGGGCCTGCACGGGCTGGATACGCTGTGCGCGGAACTCGTCAAACACGGCTTGCCGGAGAGCACACCGATTGCCATCGTGCAACAGGGCACCACCCAGAACCAGCGGGTGTTCACCGGCACGCTGGCGACATTGCCCGGCATCGCCGCGCGCGAGAAGCCGCAGGCGCCGACCCTGATTATCATCGGCGGAGTGGTCACCTTGCGCGACAAGCTGGCCTGGTTTCACCCGCAAGGTACTGCGTGAAGATCGCGCGCACTTGAGATCGGCAGAACACGATGAGCCACCTGTTGAGTTTGACCCGCGCGGCAAGATTGGTTGGGGTGAACCGTGTCGAACTGCAGAAGAAGATGAAGAGCGGGGAATTGCTCGCCTTCGACGGCATGGTCGCCTTCAAGGATCTGCTGGCGTGTTATCCCGATGCGCAACTGGAGGAAATCTCCGAGTACAAGCGCGTGATGCAGATCAAGGAACGCGCTTTCGGCAAGCGTGTGCTGGAACGCATGTTGCCCGATGCCGAAGTGCTGGCAACACGCATCACCGATTTAAGCAAGCGCCTGACGCGGAGCGAGGCGCAGGTCGGTCAGTTCAACGTACTGTTGGGGAAAATATGGGACAAGTTCAGGGAAACCGAACAGCAGGGTGCGGGCGAAGCGGGTGCAGCGATCTCTGCTTTGCGCCACTGGCTGGAACACGAGGTCGCGCAGGCGATGGAACCCGGTTTCACTAATCCGCTCGCGATCAAGGACGGCGTGTTGAGTGTGCTGTCGGCCCAAGTCACTTTGCTGCCCAGCAAACAGGATTTTCTGGTCGAAGGGCAGGCGACCCTGCTGGAAGCGGCACTGCGCGCCGGCGTTTCGCTCAACTACGGTTGCAGCGGCGGCAACTGCGGGTTGTGCAAGGGCCGGGTGGTGTCGGGGCAGGTGAAGAAGACGCGGCACCACGACTATCCGCTGACGGAAGCGGAAAAAGAGCAGGGTGTCGTGCTGATGTGCAGTAATACCGCAGTCAACGATGTCGTGATCGAGGCCGCTGTCACCGACGGGGTGCAGGACATCCCTTTCCAGCAGATCAGTGCCAGCCTGAAAGCCAAAGCAAACTTGAATGACGAGGTGATGTTGTTGCACCTGCAGACCCCGCGCAGTCAGCGCCTGCGCTTCCTGGCCGGTCAGGGCGTGGTGCTGAAGGTGGGGGCGTCTTATACATCAAAGTTGCCTATTGCCAGTTGCCCGTGTGACGACCGCAACCTGCTGTTCCATGTGCATCGGCAGCCGGGAAATCTGTTCTCGGATTACGTCTTTGACAAGCTGAAGAACAACGAAACGATAGAAGTCGAAGGACCGCAGGGCGAGTTCATTCTGCACGAACAGTCCGGTCGTCCCCTGTTTTTCTTTGCCTTTGATGGCGGATTTGCGCCAATCAAGAGCCTGATCGAGCACGCCATGTCCCTGGAGGCGGAATCGATCCACCTGCATTGGATCGGCTCGACGCCGCAGCAAATCTATCTGCCGAATGTGGGCCGCGCCTGGGACGACGCGCTGGATACATTCGACTATACCGAACATGTCGCTGGTTTCGATCTGCGGGTGATGAATGCGAGACGTGAAACACAACTGCATGAATATCTTGCCTTGGTCAGCAAGCGGCAGGATGAATTGATGCAGGGCGATATCTATCTGGCCGGTCCCGAGGAGGCCGTCTCGGCCGCCGAACGATTCTTCCTGGCGCTTGGTTTGCACAAGAGCCGGGTTTTTGTTGAAGCACTGAAATAACCATAACCAAAGGAGAAACATGATGCGAATGATCCGAGTTGGGCTGTTGCTATCGATGCTGTTCATCTCTGTCGGTGCATATAGCGCCGATGCGTTGCTCAAACCTTTCGTACTCGCCTCCAAGGGGGCTGGAACGGTGATCGATAAATCGGCCCAGGTCAAAACAGCCCTGACTGGCGCAGGCTTTGTCGTGGTCGGTGAATATGCGCCTTACTCAAGTGCCAATATCATTGTCGTCACCAATGATGAGCTGAAGCAAAACGCCGCTGCCTCCGAATTCGGTGGTTATGGCGCGGTGCAGCGGGTGGCGCTGACCGAGGCGGGAGGCGAAGTGCAGGTGAGCTATACCAATCCGGTCTATATGTCGCACGTGTATCGCATGGCAGGCGACCTGTCCGGGGTTTCGGCGACGCTGGAAAAAGCATTGGGACGAGTGGAAGAGTTCGGCGCCAAAGGGCTGACCGTGAAGCAGGCACGCAAGTATCACTACATGTTCGGCATGGAATATTTCACCGAGCCGAACGAACTGGCCGAATACGCCAGTTATGAAGAAGCGGTGCAGGCAGTGGACAGCCAGCTCGCCAAAAACGACAACGGCGTATCCAAAGTCTATCGTGTGGACATCCCCGGCAAGCAGGAAAGCGTGTTCGGCGTGGCGATGAAGGGTGAAGGGAAAGCCGGGAAGTACAGGGATGACCAGTTCATCATGTCGGAGATCGATTTCCATGACGTAAGATCTACCGCGCATCTGCCCTACGAGGTGCTGGTCTCCGGCAACAAAGTCTATGCCCTGTATGCGCGTTTCCGCATCGCCATCAATTTTCCGGACCTCAGCATGATGGGCAAGCACAGCTTCATGAACATCATGAAAACGCCGGACGCGATCCGCGATGTCTTGCAGAAGACGGTACAAAAATAGGTGACACGGATATGGCCATGGAATTGATTGAGGCTGCAAAAAAAGGAGATGCCGATACCATCCGGCGTTTGTTGTCTGCCGGTGCCGATGTCGGCGTGACCGATGCCGAAGGTGCAACGGCATTGATGCACGCGGCGTATCGCGGCGATCTCGGCATGGTTTCGCTGTTGCTGGGAGCGGGGGCGGAGGTCAACGCCGCCGACCCGGCAGGGTGGACTGCGCTGATGAAGTCCTGCTACAACAGCGAGCTCAAGCACGGGTTCGCCGACGTGGCCAAAGCACTGATCGATGCGGGGGCCAACGTTGAGGCACCCATCGGCTACGGCGTGCGCCCGCTGATGCTGGCCGCAGGCTATGGCGAGACCGCCGTGGTCGAGGCGTTGTTGCAGGCGGGCGCGGATGTGCTGGCAAAGAATGAAGGCGGCTACACCGCGCTGATGATGGTCAAACAGAAGTTTTATGTCGATGTCATCAATCTGCTGCACGAGGCCGAACAGTTGGCCGGCTTGGGTGAGAACAGCTGTGAAAGCAAAAATGCCCCCGGCAGCAATGTCGTCACCTTCATGAAACGTCCCCAGTCCTGAATGTCGGAAAATTAAAGAGAGCCATGCCCTACTATATTTATCGAGTCACCGAACGTCCTATCCGCCAATTGGAGAAGCTGGAGCAACACGAGGCTTACAAGGAAGCCTCCGCGCGTGCCAAACAACTGCGTAAGGACGAAGTGTGGGGCACGAACGGTCTCATCAAAATGATCCATGCCGAGAACGAACTGGCAGCCGAGGATTTGCTGAATCAAGTGCGCGACCCGGTGCCGGAGGGTGACGACTAGTCTGCAAATGGACGAGACGAACTTCCGGCTTCGATTACAGGCATTGCAGCATAGCCTTTGTCCTTTTCAGCAGGCGATCCTGAATGCCTGCGTTGCCTGCGCCCGGTCTGATCGGATTCAAATTGCCGAACGTGAAGTCGTTGTGTGTGGCGAGGCTGCCAGCCATGCGCGCTGCCGGGATTTGCACGGACATCTGCGGCACAATTTCGGTTTTGCGTTGGGGGTACTGCACGACGATGTGCCGCTACCCCACGCGCAGGAAATGCGTATCCAGTGCGGCGGCTTGCGCGGGCTCGGCGCAATACTGGCGGCGGACCCTGAAGTGAAAAATGTCGATGCCTTGCTCGATCAAATCTTGCAAGGCGAGGGGAGTCTGGAGGATATCGATTTCTCTGCTGTTGTGCATGCCGCGCGTGAGCATTACCAGGGAAGGCAGCGCTGATCTCCATGGCCGATGGAATCAGGCCATCACCCCCACCAACCCCGCAGATAGCCGAAAATCCTGCTCGAATTGGCAAGAGTGCGCTCGTTTTCGGCAATAACGCGCCACCGACCGGTCAGTCAACCATAGCCAGCCTGATCGGTGCCCCC
>CAZSIO010000098.1:0-4580 GCA_964606865.1 uncultured Sideroxydans sp. | reverse complement strand
TCGACCTTCATCTCCGGCCGGGTGAAACAGGCGAAATCGCCGCTGACTTCAAGGCAATAGGTCCTTTTCATTTTCACCTCACATCCAACACTCGCATAAACCCGGCTTTGCCGTATTCCACCAAACGTTCGTCTGCGGTCGCCAGCACAGCACCGCGCGCTCTGGCCGTGGCTGCCAGGATGCGATCCGCCGGGTCGCCGTGTATTTCGCCCGGCAGGCGCGAGCTGGCGATGGCAATTTCCGGTTCCAGCCCGACCAGGCGTAGGCCGGGCAAGGTCAGAGCGGTCGTCACCCATTTTTCGCAGGGCATTCCGAGGACGATGCGTCCTTTGGCTTCCAGCATGCCGATTTCCCATACCGAAATGGCCGAAACGACAAGCGTGCCTCCATGCGTGGCAGCCACGATTTTTTTTCGCACTGGGGCGGCCAGACGTTCGGCATCGCCCAAGGCAAACCAGAGCCAAACGTGGGTGTCCAGCAATAGGAGGGGTGCGGCGGATGTCATGTGCCGCTCCCCGCTTCCCATTCCACATCGACTGGCGCAACGATATCGCCACGCACGATTGCGGTGTTTGCCATGTAGCCGAACAACGGCGTGTCCGGCGTTGGCATCACTGGCACCATCATGGCGACTGGCTTGCCGTGTTTGGTGATGGTCAGCGGCTCGTGGGTGCTCGCCACATTGTCCATTAACTTTAGGCACTTGGCCTTGAATTCTCCGGCTGAAATTTCCATTGCGCTCTCCATGGTCACAAAATTGTGATCATATAATAAATACGCCATTTCATGGGGTGAGACTTGCGGCAGATAGCGGCTCGTCCATGACCAAGCCGATGTCCTGTCGGTAAAGCCCATCCGATGTCAGCACGAAAATTCCGGGGAAGACTTCCTGCACATCTTTGTTGTTCATCAGTTTCTTGCATTCCTGCTCGCGGATATTGACCGTGTAGCGTTGCAACTTGCGCAGTATGGCGCGGCGCTGATGCGGCTCCATGTTCTGGCTGGCTTCGAGAGATTCGATCAACTTGGGGCTTTCGCCGTAGCGCACGATGACGGCGGTCTGGCCTTCTTCCTTGATGAGCCGGAATTTTTCGGCAGCGGTGCGGAAGTTGAATTCGGCTCTTCTTGCCTCTGTCTGGTTGTGCATATCCAGCAGGCCGATGATGCCTTCTTCGTCCAGACTGTTGAGGCTCGCGTAGTAGTGAAGGAAATAAGCCTCGAAGCGTTCGCGCGTGAGCGGATCGCGCGTTTGGGTGACTGAATTGATCGGGGTCAGGCGCATGATTTCCTGTCCGCTTTGTTGTGCCTTGCGTAGCAGGCCGGGGGCGGCGGGTTTGGGCGGTACGAATACGACGACACGGCCCATGCCCGGCAACGCGCCTTCGCGGTTGCATCGACCGGCGGCTTGAGCCACAGCGTCCAGCCCGGCCAAGGCGCGATAGACCACCGGGAAATCCATATCCACCCCGGCCTCGACCAGTTGGGTGCTGATGACGCGCGTCGGGATGCCGTCTTTCAGGCGCTGCTTGATGTTTGCGATCACCTCGCTGCGATGTTGCCCGCACATCAGCGCGGAAAGGTGGATGGTGTCCTTGGGCATCAACGCGTGAAGTTCGCGGCAATCCTTGCGCGAGTTGACGATGCACAGCACGGATTCGTATTGCTGCAATTCGTCGGCGATGGATTCCAGGGGGCGCGATGCATTGAAATCACACGGCAGTTCGGCTTCAACTCGCTTGAGGTCGGCATAGAGTTGCTCCGGGTCATCCATCAGTTCGCGCACATCCTTGAGTCCGGCAAATTTCGGTCGCGGTGAAAAGGCGGGCTGTGTCGCGGTGGAGAGCACGAAGCTGATCTTGTAGTTGCGCGACAGGTCTTGTATCACATGCAAAATGGGCGCGAGGAATTCCGGTGGCAGCAACTGCGCTTCGTCCAGCACGACCACGCTGTTGATGATGTTGTGCAATTTGCGGCAGCGGCTGGTACGCGAGGCAAACAGCGACTCGAAGAATTGTACGTTGGTGGTGACGACGACAGGGGCATCCCAGTTTTCTGTTGCCAGCCGCGAGCGTGAATCCTCTTTGTTGGGATCAAGGTTGCTGTGGTGCTCGATGACATTGTCTTTGCCGAAGATGCCGCGAAAGATTTCCGCTGTCTGTTCGAGGATGCTGGTGTAGGGAATGACGTAAATCACGCGGCTTTTGCCGTGATGCACGGCATGATTTAGCGCAAACGCCATGCTGGAAAGCGTCTTGCCGCCGCCGGTCGGCACGGTGAGCGAGAACAGGCCGGAGGGCAGGGTGGCCTTGTCGCGGCATTGGCGAAGCACCTTGGCGCGGAGGCGGTTGATCGGGGTGTCGCTTGCCCTGGTGGCTTTATCTGTCATGTGCCGGTCGAATGCGGCTTTCAGTTCTGCCAGTGGCGGGTACCCGGCGCGCAATCCGCTCTTGTGCCCATCCATGAATGCTTCAGTATCGAGAAAATCCGCATCCGTCAGGCAGGAAAACAGCATTCTGATCCACAGTGCCCACGAACCTTGTGGCGGCAACGAAGCCGGGCGGGGTTGCTCGAGGATGCTGGTGGCTGGCGCAGCACGCAGCGCCTCTTGCAGATAGCCTTTCTTATTTCCATCTTCAACTCTTTGCAGGAGCGAAGACTGCCCACTTTCAAGACTGTTCCAGTCGGGCAGCCCGGCATGATGCCCTGCAATCAGGTAGGCGAGGATGCGTCCCTGCGGCCCCAGCTTTTCGATGGCGTGGATGGCGCCTGCGGTGGAGTGGTCGACACGGCCGGTCGCCCCCTCGATGTGCGCCTCGGCGTCGTATCCGCTGACGGTCTTGATGTATTGCTGGAACTTTTCACGGAACTTCCCAAGGTCGTGCCACACGCCGGAAAGCCGCGCCCAGTCCTGGCTGTTGAAGGCAGAAGCGAAGTTTGCCGCGAGTTCGGCGACGGCGAGCAGGTGCTCATCCAGATAATGTTCGACCCACTTTCCATCCGGCAACTGCCGTACATGAGCCAGCGGTTTGTTCGTCACACCAGCCATCTCACTTCCACCCCAACCCGCTCCGGCGGATTTCTGCTCTCGTTCAACCAGGCGATTGCGGCATCCAATCTTTCCCCGCGATCCATCAATTGCGACAAGGCGGCGTTATCCAGTCGTGGGATATAGCCAAGCTTGCGGCCTTGCCATGCCACGCGCACGGCGCGGTCGTCGTGGCGATTGTCCGGTTCGCGCACCAGTTGCAGCGGCAGGCCGACGGCGAGTTGTGGCCAGAGCGCTTCACCTTGGTGGTACTGGAATCCGGCCACAGGGAAGCGCTGCAAGGTTTTCGACGTGCTCAGGCTGGGCTTGGCGTGCGCAATCGCGGGCAGGGCGAATCTGCCGACCAGTGCCGTGAATGATTTCAGGAATGCGCGCCGCGACATGATGCCCCCTTTGGTCGATGTCGCCTTCTATTGTCCATACCCACAAGCTCAAAACTTGAGCTAGTCCCCATCATTTTTCATACTTCCCCAACGCGCTGCGCAATTGTTCATGCACCAACTCCCGCAGCGATTCCGGTTCCATCACTTCTACCTCTGTACCATGTTTGAGGATGTCCATCACCAATTCGCGCGGGTCGGCGTAGGGGAAGCTCAGTTCGTAGCTGCCGTCTGCCTGCATCAGCCCTTTTTGTTGCGGATGCCATTGTTCTTCTGCCACCCATCGGGCGCGTTCGTGGGTGAAGCGCAATATTGCAGTGTGCTTGGGTTTGCCGGCGAAGATGCCGTAGCTGGAGGCGAAGTGCGCGTCCAATTCCTTTTCGGCGATGTCTTCGGCGCGCTTCTCCAGCACCTTTGCCTCGAGCAAGCGGTCCACGGCAAAGCTGCGCAGGCCGTTGCGCTGGTGGCACCATGCGTCCAGATACCAGTTGTCACGGTAGTGGGTAAGGCGTTGCGGCGAGATTTCACGTTGCGTTTCTTTGTTGTTGCTGCGGTTGTGATAACGGATGTGCAGGCGTTGGCGTTGCAGTAGCGCGCCGGCCACCGTCTGGAAGTGTTCGCCGGAGGTGTCGCGTCCGGCCATGCGCAGGATGCGCACGCGCTTGGCGATTTCGTTTCCGTCCAATTGCGCTGAAGTAAGGAGCCTTTCGATGCGTGTTTTTAACGGTTTGAGGTGGTTATCCAACAGACCGGGTTGCGCTTGTTCGAGCAGTTGCTGGGTGGTGAGCAAGGCGTATAGCTCGGCGGCGTTGAACCAGACACCGGGCAATTCGAAAGTTTGGTTATTCTGAGTGTCGTAGTAGTAACCGTTACGCTCGCGGTCGAACTTGATGGGAGCGTTGAAGTACAGGCGCATTTCCTGAATGATGCGGTTGACCGTGGCGCGCGAACATTCGAGCCTTTCCTGCAATACCCGATGCGCTACCGGCAAGTGATGCGCTGCAATGATCTGATGAAGCTTGTAGATGCGTTGCAGGCGATCCATGGTTTTTGTAGTGTCTACAACAGCACCAGGTTATCCCGATGAATCAGTTCCGGCTCGTCGATATAGCCGAGGATGGCTTCGATCTCGCTGCTGGGTTTTTTGGCGATGA
>CAZSIO010000097.1:0-4582 GCA_964606865.1 uncultured Sideroxydans sp. | reverse complement strand
CCAGATTGATTGCATTGCGTTTGAATTGCATGACGATCTCCCTTTGTTTTAACTGCGTTAAAAAAACTGGTTTGCGATTCATATTACAGCGGCAACTTGCGCGGCCGACGGTCTTCGCCCACCGCAACATAGGTCAATTGCGCTTCCGTCACTTTGTGGCAGGTCGGGTTGGCCGGATCGCGCTGCACATAGACTTCGACATCCACCGTGACCGAGGTGGTGCCGGTCTTCACGATCCGGGTGTAAAAGCTGACGATGTCGCCAACGAAGATCGGTTGCTTGAACACGAATGAGTTGACCGCGATGGTCGCCACACGCCCCTTGGCGCGATGCACGGCCGGGATGCTGCCGGCGATATCGACCTGCCCCATCAGCCAGCCGCCAAAGATGTCGCCGGTGTAGTTGGCGTCGGACGGCATCGCCGCCACGCGCAGGGTCGGCTCGCGCTCGGGCAAAGTGGTTTCAGGTGCGTTCATTGTTCAGTGTCCTTCATACATGCGTTCGATCTCGACCGCGAATCGTTCCACGATCTTGTTGCGCTTCATGCTCAACTTTGGCGTGAGCAGCCCATTGTCGATGGTCCACGGCTCGGTCAGTAGCAGGGCACGGTTCACCCTGGCGTAGCCGGGGAAGCTGCTGAGGTTGCGCGCGATGCGGCGCAGCACCTTGGCTTCCACCCTGCTATCCCTCAAAGATTCAGGCATATCCGGCAGCACGCCGATCTTCGCCGCAACCAAAGGCCACACCACGGGATTGAGCACCACCAGCGCCACCAGGTATGGCTTGCCTTCGCCATACACCAGCGCCTGGTCGATCAAGGGATCGTGCTGCACGATGGCCGTCTCGAGATCGGCGGGCGGCAGTTTCTCGCCGTTGGCCAGCACGATGATCTCCTTCAGCCGCCCGGTGATATAGACGTGGCCGGTGTCGGAGATGCGCGCAATGTCGCCGGTGTTGAGCCAGCCGTCGGCATCGATCATCGCCTTCGTCGCCTCGGAATTGTTCCAGTAGCCCATCATTATGTTCGGCCCTTTCACCAGCAACGCGTTCTGCGGCCCCAGTTTGACCTGCACGCCGCGGATCGGTTGTCCCACACTGTCGGGGAAATTTTGATCCAACTTGTTGCCGGTCACGATGGGGCTGGTTTCGGTCAGACCGTAGCCCTGCACCACCGGCAGGCCGAGACCGACGAACATGCGCGAGATATCCGCATCCAGCGCGGCGCCGCCGCTGACGGCGGTGCGCAGCCGCCCGCCCAGACGGTCGAGGATCTTTTGCGCCACCAGTTTTTGCAGCACCGGCCAGAGCAGGAAAGAAGGTTTCCAGCCGCCGCGTTTTTGCTGTTGCAGGAAGCGATCCCAGCCCACATCGACCGCCAGCCTGAACAGCTTGCGCTTGAGCGGCGAACCCTCCTCCAGCTTGGCGCTGATGGCGGAATACACGCGCTCATAAATGCGCGGCACCGAAATCAGGATGGTCGGCTTGATGTTCTGCAGGTCTTCCGACAACAGCGGGATGGAACGCGCGTAGGCCACGGTCGCGCCGGTCATCACTTGCAAATAATAGCCGCAGGTGCGCTCGAAGGTGTGCGACAGCGGCAGAAAGGACAGCATCAGGTCGGTCGGATAGACCACAAAGGTGCCGAGCGCGGCATACGTGTTGCTCAGGATGTTGTTGTGGCTGAGCATCACCCCCTTCGGCCTGCCGGTCGTGCCGGAGGTGTAGATGATGCTCGCCAGTTCGCCGATGGCACACGGCACGGGTGCCCGCAGGGTCGCGTTCGCCGGCAGGTAATCGGCGGCGGCAACCAGGCGCGCATCGTCGCCCGTAATTTTATCCAGCGCCACGAAACGTTGCACATTGGGCATCTGCTCGCGCACTGCGCGCAATTCCTGCCATTGCTCGGCGGTCTCGAACAGCACCACTCTTGCCCCCGAATCGTTCACGATGTAGGCGATGTTCTCGGCCCGGTCAACGGTGTAGAGCGGCACGGTGACGAGTCCCAGCGACATCGCCGCCTGATCGAACATCACCCACTGCGGACAGTTGCGCAGCATCAGCGCCACCCGCTCGCCCTTCGCCAGGTTCTCCTGCGCCAGTGCTGCCTGCCAGCGCGCGACTTCCGCCGCCATCTGGCGCCAGGTGAAGGAGACCCAGGCATTACGCACGGTATCGAAATGGCGATAGGCTTCGGCATCCGGCGTGCGCTTGACCCGTTCCAGGAACAGGCCATGCAGCGTGCCGGCCTGTTGCGGCGTGATCACGTAATCATCCTGGTCGTTCATTTTTCACCTCCCCGCGGTTAATCGAGAAACAAATCCTTGAACGGCGGCACGCCGGGATCGACGGCATATTGCGCGAAATCGGTCACCCCCGCTTCGCGCAACACCGATTCATCCACGAAAAAATTCCCGCTGCACGAGTTGCTGTCGCGCAACAGTATGGCGTGCGCGGCGTCGGCGACGATGGCGGGTTTGCGCGAGGCGCGCAGGATTTCCGGCGGAAAGTTGAATTCGATGGCCGCGGTGGCAATGGTGGTGCGCGGCCACAGACAATTGAAGGCGATGCCATCGACGGCGAATTCATGCGCCATGCCCAATGTGCACAGCGTCATGCCGTATTTGGACAGGGTGTAGGCGACATGCGGCGAGAACCATTTCGGATCGAGATTCGGCGGCGGCGACAGCGTCAGCACATGCGGATTCACCGCATTTTTCAAATACGGCACACAGGCTTGCGCGGCAAGAAAGGTCGCGCGCATGTTGACGTCCCACATGAGATCGAGCCGTTTGGCGCTGGTCTCCAGCGTGGGCTTGAGACTGATCGCGCTGGCGTTGTTGATCAGCGCATCGATACCGCCGAAATGCGCCGCCGCCTGCGCCACCGCCGCCTTGATCGCCTCCTCGTCGCGCACGTCGAGTTGGATCGCCAGCGCCTGTCCGCCCGCCGCAATCACTTCGTCCGCCACGCTATGGATGGTGCCCGGCAGTTTTGGATGCGGCTGATCGGTCTTGCCGGTGATGACCACCCTCGCCCCATCGCGCGCGCAGCGCAGGGCGATTTCGCGCCCAATGCCGCGCGTGGCGCCGGTGATGAAGATCGTTTTGTCGCGCAGACCAGACATTTTTCACGCTCCCCGTGGGTCGGGTTTTAACCCGACAAGCCTTTTATTGTCGGGCTGAAGTCCGACCTACAAACCCGCGCGCAACTGTTCCGGCGCGAAGTCGTCCACCATGATGACTTTGCGCCGTAGCGCGTAGTCGCGTTGCAGTTGCAGCGCCTGTTCGGCGGTGATGAGATTCTTGTCGCGCGCCTCGGCGATGCGCGGCAACTCGTCCATCGCCGTCAGCTTGCCGTCCTTGGCATCCTGCGCCAGCTTGGCCTGCAACGGCTCCGTCGCCAGCGTGCTCGCCAGCGCCGCTTCCAGCGCGCCGACTGCGTCTTCTTCGTCGCGCTTGATGTACATGCCCGCAGTCAGGCGGTCACGTGCCGCGCCCGGTTGCAGCATCAGTTTGGCCACACGATGCCCCAAATCATCCGCCGGGGGGCGACGACATTGCCCGAGCGGGAAGATGATCACGCGCAGCAACAAGGCAAAGAAGCGATTGGGGAAGTTCTGCATCACACCGTCGAAGGCGGTCTGCAGGCGGAACAGATTGTCCTGCAACGCCCAATGCAGCAGCGGCTCGTCCTCCGGCGGCCGTCCGTCATCCTCGAATTTCTTCAACGTCGCCGAACACAGATAGAGCTGGCTCAACACGTCGCCCAGCCGGGCGGAGAGTTTTTCGCGCCGTTTGAGCGCGCCGCCCAGCGCCAGCATGGCAATATCGGCGGCAAAAGCGAACGATGCGGCATAGCGCGTGAGCAATTGATAATAACGACGCGTCGGCTGTGCGGTCGGCACTGCAATCAGGCGCCCGCCCGACAGCGCATACAACAGGGAGCGCACCGCATTGCTCAAGCTGAAACTGAGATGGCCGAAGAACGCCGCGTCGAAATTGAGAGAAGCGCGCGCCGCATTCTGGTCGTGCGCCGCCTGCATCTCCTTCAGCACGTAAGGGTGCGCGCGCACCGCGCCCTGGCCGAAGATGATCAGGCAGCGGGTAAGGATGTTCGCGCCCTCCACCGTGATGCCAATCGGCGTTTGCTCGTACATGCGCGCCAGATAATTGTCCGGCCCCATGCAGATGCCTTTGCCGCCGTGCACGTCCATCGCATCGTTGATCACTTGGCGGCCGCGTTCGGTGCAATGGTATTTGGCGATGGCAGAGATTACCGACGGCTTCTCGCCCAGATCGACCGCCAGCGCGGTCATCAGCCGCGTGGCATCCATCACATAGGTATTGCCGCCGATGCGCGCCAGCGCTTCTTCCACACCCTCGAACTTGCCCACCGGCACATGAAATTGCTTGCGCACGCGACCGTAGGCGCCGCTGCTGCGCACCGCCAGTTTCGCGCCGCCAACGGCGCTGGCCGGCAGTGAAATGGAGCGTCCGACCGATAGGCAATCCATTAGCATGCGCCAGCCTTGCCCGATGCGCGTCATGCCGCCGATGATGTACTCCATCGGAATGAACACGTC